>CAZENC010000019.1:0-12562 GCA_964513115.1 uncultured Desulfobacteraceae bacterium
AATGAATTATAGTTCCAGAAACTATTTGGGCAACAGCCTGTCAAGGGCTGACCCCTCTCTTCTGTTATCATGAAGAGGGGAGGTGGCACCTTCATTATACTGATTCCTGTCAAATAACCCGCTTATAGAAACTATATTACTATAATTCTGATCTGGATTGGGATCGGTCAACAAAATTGGAGCAGGATGATCACCGGGCTGATCGGGAGTAAAATCCAATTTATGCTCGCCTTCATCCTTTAAATATTCTAGGGTATAGGTTTCAAAATTCCATTTTTGAAAAGGATATTTACCATGTATTTTAAGCAATGGAAAAACATGAAGATCGTTTCTTGTATGCAGTGGAACAGACATATCCTGTTACAAATGCATGACCTGGCCCAGGGCTCGAAAGCAGTCTGCAAAGTTCTCGTTTCTTAATTTTTCAGCAACCTGTAGCAATGTGAGTCTCTTTTGTGCTAACTTCTTCTTGGCAGTCATGTCTTCCTCCTTTCGGCAAGTATTTTTGTCCTAAAAACACTTTAACCGAAGAGGTGACTGACTGCCACCTTTTACATCCTTAAACTGTATGGGAAGATCTTAACTTTTACATCTAAAGAACCGGCCGCAATTTGGCCCCAATTCACTAAACCTAAAGGATCCACAAAATTCACAGGATTATTGTCCGTATAAACAAATAGATTCAGTCCCCCATTCAATCCAATCGGGTCCGGCGTCAAATACCTCCCCGTCCTTGGATCGTAATACCTGTGATAGTTGTAGTGGAGGCCTGTTTCCTCATCATAGTATTGTCCGGGCAACCTGATATTATTGACCACAGAAGAGTTGGGATTTATTAGAGCCTCACCAAAAGGCTTATAATACCCCTCCCAAACCGCTGTTCCCGTATCATCCGTCAGAATCAGCGGGGTCCCCAGACGATCGTTCAGGTAATAATACATTTCCCCACTTGCTACATCCACCATGGCCATCCGTATCTTGCCCATATAGAGATACTCCGTGGTCATTGTTCCGTCCGACTCGCTCTCTGCAATCAACTTACCATTCAGATCATAATGATAAACAATGGTAATCCCATCCACCTCCTTAGTCACCCTCTGTCCCAGTCCGTTATACACATATTCCCCTAAAGTATCCCCGTCCTCTTCAACACGGATAAGCCTGTTGTTCTGGTTGTAGATGAAAGTCCTGTCTCCTATGCCGGTGATATTTCCGTTTGCATCATAGGTATACGTCACAGGATCAAAAGGACCGCTGATCTCACCCAGCTTGTTGGTACCTGGGAGATAAGAATATGCGTCGGTTTCATCATTAACAGTCCGTGTCAACCTATTGCCGACCTTATCATAGGTAAACCCTACAGTGCCATAGGTCCCTACAGCCTCGAAAAGCCGATTCAGAGCATCATAAGTAAAGGCCTTATCATACTGGGGCGTATTGGTGCCGGTAATGGAAATCAGATTACGGTTATCGTCATAGGTGTAGTACCGTTCCATCTGCTCCCCGGGATTGGCCACCTCTACGCAGCCACACTCCCCGGTAACGTTATCGACCTCCCCACCGGAACCAGTGCCCATACCCTTTGGGCTTCCAAATGGGTTATAGGTCATGTTGCTAACCAATGTAACGGTGTCTCCATTATATGTAGTGGAAAGCCCCTGCATGCGTCCCATGGCGTCTCTCGTGTAATCCATGGTCCTTCCGGATGGGTAGGCCACGCTCATCACTCTGTTACCCGGGGAGAAGGTAGTTCCTACCGTGAAAACATGGCTATTTATAGTGCTGGTCTTTCCGGTGAGCCTTCCCCTTGCATCATAGGCAAATGTCATTGTCCCTGATGGATCGCTCATGCCGCTACTTCTTCCCTTGCCGTATGTACCTTCGTCATAGGTATATGTAATATCCTGGGTAGAATCGGGAAAATGGGCCGCGGTGATACGATTTAAAAGGTCATAGATATGCGTAATTGTAATCCCGTTTGCATCGGTCTTGTTTATCAGGTTCCCCGCCTCATCGTATACATATGTTACCGTACCTGTATCGGGTGAACTGGTTGAGACCACCCTGCCCATATCATCGTAGTTGTATGTGGTCTCATGTCCTTCTCCGTCTATTACCGATACAAGGTTGCCATGTTTATCATAAGAGTAAGAGGAGACCACATCCCCTGGTTGTGTAACCTCAATCAGACGCTTTAATGGATCATAGAGGTATTCGGTGGTTTTGCCCTCGTTATCGGTCACGGAAGCGATGTTTCCCTCATCATCATAACCATAACCGGTGAATGTATCATTCGCCTGAATCTCCTTCCACAGCTTGCCCGGCATGTCAGGTTGCTGATAATCCCAGCGCAACCTGTAGGTGCGCGTGCCTGATGCCGCATGCTTGCTCATCTCGATCCGGTTGCCCTGGACATCATACTGATACGCGATATAGTCTCCTTCCTCACCAGTTATCTTGATCAATCTACCATAGTCAGTATCATAGTCAAAGCTGCGAGTGATTCCATCTTCATCGGTTACGGATTCCGGTTTGCCGGCATTATTATAGCTGATGATCGTAGAGCTTGCATCAGCATTATTAGTAATGGTGGTTATCCTGCCCCTCCCGTCATACTGAAAACTACTGGACTGGTTGTTTACATCGGTGACAACACCAACCTTTCCTGCGGCATCATATCCTGAAAAGGTGGTACTGCCAATAAGGGGTCTTACAAGAGAGAGGATATCGCCTGTAGTAGTATCGTATGAAAATGTGGTGGTGTCGCCAGATCCGGAAAGAGGTCCATCAATGGAAACCACCTGACCTTTAGCATTATATGTAAAAGTTGTGACATACTCATACGGTACAACCCCTCCTGCGCTGTTTTTTGTAACCCCCTGCTCAATGATCCGGGAAAGTAAGGAAGCAGGGCTTTCATTAGGGGTAGTATTGTAATCATCATCATAATCCCATATGGTCACCTTGTTCCCCCCACCAAGGACACTGGCCTCGGTGCGGGTAAGCGGCATGTTCATATCCGGGTGGTATGTATAATAAATAGCCCTCTCATCGGATGTGCCCACGGCAAGTTTTACAGTTCCGGGATTGCCCCTGTCATCATAATCCTGGTACTGGTTAATGGTGCCGCCTTTATACTCCACCTCAATGAGCCTTATCTTATCATCATAGATCCACCTGATAGCATTGCTCTCACTGTATGGAGTTCCTGCAATGCCTGACATAGCACTTACCCTCTTACAGCCGTCTACCCCTTGAAGTGTGTAGGTGCGCAAAGTCCCGTAGGCATCTGTTACTCCTACCTGTGTTTCACTCACATAGCTGATGCTAACACCCCTGCCTTTCTCGCTGAAATTGCTGGTTACCCGGTCCTGGTTATTGTAGGACCATGTATTTAATAGATGGTCTGCCTTATCCCGCTTCTCCGTGAGGTTGTGCACATCCTCCGGGTCGGTATAGGTGTAGGCAAACCCGGAGGCGTCCGCATAGGTCACGGATGTGAGGTTGTTGTTTCCGTCATAGCCGTAGGTCACCCACACACCGTCCGTGACCGCAGCGGTCAGCGGGCCGGTGATGCTCTCAAGCAGGCCATTGGCGTTGTATGCGAATGTGAGAGTGCGGCCGGAGGCCGTGTCGGTCACGGTCTGTGGCCTGCCCTGGGCGTCGTATCTCACCTCCAGGCGGTTCCCCTTTTCATCGTCAATCCAGGACAGCCGACCTGAGCCGTCAAATCCATGCTGACTACCGTCCAGCCGATACCAGACATACTTGCCCGACTCCAACTTCACATGACTTCGCTCCTTGAACGCGCCCGCGTACTCACCGGGCGCACCCTCCAGGAAGTAGCGGGCCCGGCCCGTGCTATCCACGACCTTCAGGTAGGTGGTGCCGTTGTGGTCGAACGAGGGGTCCAGGGCCGCCCCGTAAGTGTGGGACCAGCCATAACCCAGACCGCCCGAGGCAGTGGACCGGCTGTTGTACACAGCCTGGAAGGTCAGGCCCAGCCTGTGGGGGGAGGGGAACCTGAGGTCGGAGCGGATATCCAGGGCATTTCCGTTCAGCACCCGGACGGTCTCTCCCACCAGTCCGCCGCCGCCCTGCTGCTCATCCGTGTCAAGCCCGTAATCTACATCTTCAGGAGAGGTAATGACCGTCACCATGGCATAATCCGTGGCCGTGATGGTATACGTAGTGGTCTCTGCGGGTGATACTGTGGTTGAACCGTTTACAGGGACACTTCCGATACCCTGATCAATGGTGACGGAATCCGCATTGGCTGTGGTCCACGAAAGAGTGGAGGTCTCCCCAATGAGGATATTCTCAGGATCTGCGCTTATGGTAATTACACACCAAACCAGAAATAACTACTCAATCGGTAGGTAAAATTGGATGGCCGCCTTCAGGTTCTCCTTCAACAATCTCCACATTTTCAAATGTATATGCAGGCATTTTTGTCAGTTCTTTGCCAAGTCGAACAGTAATGGAGATATTGTCAATCTTGGTCACAGTTCTTAGGTCGCTTCCAATCCTGTCTCCTACGAATATCTCCGCCTCATTACCATCTGTGTCACGCACCCATGCCCAGCCCTCATCACTATCCACCTCTATAACCCTGAGATCATTTATTTCACTATCCTGAAAAAAATCATCTGCATACGCTGGAAAACTCACTAAAACCATAAAAAGACATATAACAAAAACTCTCATCTTTATCCCTCCTATGGGTATATCTCAGTCTCCACCGGGTCTTCAGTCCCAGGGGCAAGCGGAGGCCAGGAAGCTGAATCGTAACCTGTTGCATCAGGGTAATAAATACGCAATCCATAATAATAATGTGCCTTTTTCTCCCTGAATGTAAAAACCTGGGTACTATTGAAATCACCAGAACTGTCTTCCTGGTTTGAAACCCCTGATAGTATATCTTCAACCCAGCTGTCTTTAGGTGGATCATCTGATTGGTAGCTTACATATATATAAAATGAAGGCTGGTCTGTCAGCAGGATAATCCTGCTGTATCTTGCAGAGGGTAAGGGTTCATTTTTTGTATGGTAGTAAACAGGATTGCCATCAGATGAAAATGCAGAGCCCGTATTCAGCTGATCATATGGGTCTATATTAAAGCCGATAGGTAACAAGTCTAACAAATCCTGATCGCCCCTTATCTCTTCTGCTGTATATAATTCCCCGTATAGATAGACCATGTCTGTTGAGTTCCATGAGCAGACGTGCATCGGCTCGTTTATGTCTTTCATGCCTACAGCTATGCCGGTATTTTGTTCGTTGCCAAGTGTTCCCTTGAATATGACTTGCAGATAAAGGTCTGTAATACCTGCCGGTATCGGTTGATTTGAAAAGTCGAAGGTAACTGTCGTAGAAGTTCCTGAATCCATAGAGTATATAAATACCGAGTCTGACACTGAATAAGAAAAAAACTCCTCCCTCGATCCCGCTGTTGGCGGGTCTGTTGAAAGATCAGGCTGGTAATCCGTCCGTTTCTTGTATTTTGCAACCGCAATAAGGACGCCTGGCCCCATTTCTTCATAGGATATAATATCTCCCTGTTCATCTTTCTCTTTGGGAGTGACATTTCTTAGATTTGCTTTGATATATGTAAATTGCTGGGGCGTTATACTTCCATCAATGATGGAATAAAGAAATCCCTCCGGTGTGGATATTTCTATTTCTCCACGGAAAAAGTAGTCTAAAAGACCAGCAGAATAGCCTACAGCGCGGGGGATGAGATTAATGGCATATTCTTCATAGCAAAATTTGTCCAAACCCACCGGAAGGAACAATAATCCGTACTGAGGGAAATGTGTCGTACGCCAGAGATATAGAAAGCTTACCACCGCCAAATGGTCTACCTGTTCACCACCCCCTGCATTTGACAAATATAAGCGATTATTGCTTTGATCAACCGCGAGGATACAATCTTCCTTATTCGGGTAAGGAAAGTCAGAGGTAAACATTGTCCCTGGACTAAGAAAATTAGCATTTGTATATTCTGAAAGGCCGATGGTTGCGATATTGTTATCCGGATCATGAAGTGTAATTGCCGGATTACCTCCGTTAACGTATTGATTCGTATCAAATAGATTTGCTATGGGGACGGGAGCTTCCGGAAACTGACTTTCACTGGGCAAAGAAGCTGGATCATAGTATATTAATGATTCAGGTGTAATCTGAGTATCCTTTATTTCAATTATCCCCAATTCAGGCAAGATATCCACATTCGGATTTTTATCTTTATCCTTTCCTACCACCCACTTCTCATAGTATTCATAACCCGGCAATACTCCAAGATAATGGCCATCGTCACGAGTATGTTCAGGCACAGACATATCTGTAACAAGATGCATCAACTGGCCCAAACCACGAAAGGTTTTGGCAAAATAGTTATCTTGCTCTGACTCAGTAGTGGATGTCAGGGCATTATAAAAGTAATCTCGTGTGTCATACCAGGAATAATTTTCATCCGGTTCATCTGTATCCTGAGCACCTTTCTCCTTCTGAGCCCAGAAAAGGGCGGATTCGCCATCAAACCACCCCTTCCCCCAAACACCGCTAAATCCTTGATCTGTCAAGGGACTATGAAAGTGGTTTGCAGAACGGGTAAAGGGTTCGTCTTCCTTTTTTCCTCCTTCACCCATCCATTTCCACACTTTATTATGGTTAAAAGTTTCTTCTATACCTTCCTGAATTCCTAGGTGATTCTTCAAGTATGTATCCAGGGAAAATCCATTTAAGGTATTTCTGGCAATGTATTCATTTATCGCCTTATGGCTTTCCTTTTCTAAAGCATAACTATGCAAACAAAAAATGGAGACCACTATATAAGCAATTAAGATCTGAAATAGGTGCCTTCTTATCATTTTTTCTACCTCCCACTCGGCTTTAATCCAAAACTTTTGTATTCTTCATTAATTGCCTTATATAAAAGAGGCGTATCTTTTATTTTATCAGTGGGCGTTGAAGGCACGGCCCTGAGCCTCTCTTTGCGAGTCTTTAAAGGTGGCAGTTCCACACCGTAGGTTATGGAGACAGTCTTTGTTCTCCGATGTATCTGGCCCTTTGTGCCTAATTCTTTTGAAAACAATAATTCTGGCCCACAATAATGAAAAGGGTATACCTTGCGACCAGGATGACTCCCATACCCCGGTTTATAGATAATAAAGTCAACATCATCTTCAATAAAAAGAGGTTGTATGAAAGTAGTGTAAGAGGAGATATGAAACTCACCTTTTTTATCGGTTAATGCCTCCTTAATATGCATAATAGATGCGCTTCCCCCTCCAGGACCGCTTATTATGGGATATTTTTTGTACATAGCAACAACCACAGCGCCTTCTATCGGCTTTTTGGTTTCTGCATCGACTATTTTTCCTTTGAAGGCAGGTTTGTGATAAATAAGCCAGCCTGCAAAACATGGAGTGATAAAAGAAGTTATCAAAAGCATTGATAAAATAACTATAAAATATGCCTTCTTCATTAGACTTCCCCTCCTTGTTATTACCCTTTAAAAAAACAGGATCCTCCAGAGACCATCCGAATCTCTAACAAAGAGGATATAGTATGAGTATGTTTGTCCCTCTTGTTCTGCCCACATACTGTATTCCGCCACATTTTCTCTTATGTGAACCAACTCAATATCTTGCAAGCCTGCTGAAATGGCTTGGAGATAAGAACTCATTAGGTTAAAATTGTACTCGTACATTTCCCTTGTACCTACTCCGATATAACCGGCAGCCTTTTCAACATCTCCGTTGCTCAGCGCTTCCTTCATCGCCTCCCACTTCGCCCTCAACAGCGCATCCAGTTCACCCTGATCCATAACCAGTAACGCAACGATATCCGTATAAATAGTTCCTTCATGGTCCACCTCTGCTGTAAAGAGATACAACCCCGGTGTTTCAATCCTAACCGTGAATTCATTCTCATTCGGATTCTCTAAGAACTCCACTTCATCAGGACCGTCGTATGTGAGGGTAGCTTCTTCCGTAAACGTGAATGTCCCTTCCACTCTCAACGTGGCCTCAAAGGGCGTAACACCTGATTCTTCATCAACCGTTATCCAGATATAATCCCCAGTGGTGTCGGCTGTTACGGTTATCTCCGCACTTAAAGTGTTTCCAGCCGCATCAGTCGCTGTTGCCGTTATGGTATTCTCTCCCTCCTCCAACGGCACATGGTTTGCCACAAACTCATCACCATATACCATGGCAAGCACACCGTTTACAACCACACCTGTCTCATTGCCGGCAGCATTGCTCACACTACCTTTTACGATTACCTGTGGTGCATCTATGGTATCGCCGTTTAAAGGAGATGTAATGGAAATAGAAAGCGGGTTGACATTGACCGTGACACTCTGGATTGCTGGCTCCCCTCCCGGACCCTCGGCAGTGATTGTGTAGGTGGTGGTCTCAGCAGGGGATACGTATATCGAACCATAGGGATCAACGCTGCCTATCTCTGGTGTTATGATTACGGAATCCGCATTGGCTGTAGTCCATGAAAGGGTGAAGGTCTCCCCAATGAGGATATTCTCAGGATCTGCGCTTATGTTGGCGGTAGGGGCGACTGATGGATCAATGGCATTGACAACAGCACTTGCCTGTGCCGATCCTCCCAGACCTGAAACCATGATGGTATAGGTGGTAAGATCTGTAGGTGAAACACTGATTGATCCGTTTACAGGCACATCACCAACACCGTTGTCTATATTAGCCGAATCTGCATTGGTTGACGTCCACGACAGGGTGGAGGACTCGCCCACGAGTATATTTACAGGATCAGCCGATATGCTTACCGCAGGCGGCGGGTGTGTCACAATAACCGTCACACTGTCAGAGGCCGTACCTGAAGGCCCTGTTGCTGTGATCTTATATGTTGTGTTCTGGGTGGGAGATATGGTAGTTGAGCCGCTTACATCCACACTGCCGATTGACGGCGATATGAAACATGAGGAGGCATTTACCGAATTCCATGAAAGGGTGGATGTCTCGCCCATTTCAATGGTTTGAGGCTCGGCGATTATGTTTACGCTTGGAGATGCGGAGATATCATAGAAATAGACCGCGCCTGCGTTGGTTCCGCCAGAGTCATCCCCGTGAGCTCCTACAATAGCCCAGGTTCCATTTATGGATACGGATTCCGCGTATCTATCGTAGTCTTGCGGGTCGCTGTTTCCGGTAAACTTAGCCTGTTGCGTCCAATTGCCACCCTCACGCTTGAAAAGATATGCCGCGCCCAGACCGTCTTCCCATTCACCGCAACCATAGGCCCCCACAATGGCATGATCCCCACTTATGGACACGGAATATCCGAAAAAACCACCCGCTTCCGCATCGTCAGCAGTGATTTTGCCCTGCTCCGTCCAGTTTGAGCCACTTCGGGTGAATACATAGGCCGCGCCTGTATTCTCTCCCTCATCATCATCACCATAAGCACCAACAATAAGGTAGTCCCCATTTATGGCAACCGCTTCTCCGAAATAGTCACTTGACTCCACATCACTGGACCTCAGACTTACTTTCTGGACCCAGCTTGAACCCTGGCGTTTGAAAATGTAAACCGAACCGGCCATCCATGCATATTCATCCTCTCCACTTGGCCCTAGCATGAAATAACCATCACCATAGGCACCCACAACAGCGTAGTCCCCGCTTATGGATACGGAGTATCCGAAATAATCTCCTGCTTCTCCGTAATCGGCCGTAAGCTTTGCCTGCTGTAGCCAGCCACCCTCTGCGTCGCGTTTGAAGATATAAGCTGAGCCGGCATATGAATTATCGCCCCAGGCTCCCACAATGGCATAATCTCCACTAATGGATACGGAAATCCCAAAACGATCATCAACTGAACCATCATCGGCCGTAAGCTTTGCCTGCTGTAGCCAGCCACCTTCTGCATCGCGTTTGAAGATATAAGCTGAGCCGGACTCCCATCCATTGTCCCGGTCACCCCAGGCTCCCACAATGGCATAATCTCCGTTTATAGATACGGACGAGCCAAAAAAGTCACCTGCTTCTCCATCACTTGCCAAAAGCTTTGTCTGCTCTGTCCAGCCGGATTCTCCGTCACGAACAAAAATATACGCAGCACCGGGTCCTGCCCCGTCTCCGACAAGACAAGCCCCCACGATGGCATAGTCACCATTGATAGATACGGCTCTTCCAAAATGGTCATACACAGCGGCATCATTAGCTATAAATTTATTTTCATAAGAAAATGCATGATCAATTGTGACTGTACCGCTGCTATAATCCACAACCGGGTCATCCACCCCGTCGTCGATCACGGCATATACATAGTATTGTCCTTCTGCAATTCCTGCGGTATGCCATACATAGTCGTCATTCCCTTCTCCGTCAGGATCCTCACTCAGCCCGCTTACAATCGATATCCCGTCTGCTCCGCTGCTGTCCGTATCATAGTAAAGCGAAATAGCTGCGTTATCATCGGGATCGGCATCGCTCCACCGTATGATAAAACCACTGTCGGCAATATCTTCCACTCCGTCCGGCTGTATGACCGTAATAGAGGGAGGCGTGTTAATTGCAACCGTAACACTGTCCGTAGATGATCCACCGGGACCCGTTGCCGTAATTGTATAGGTTGTGGTTTCAAGAGGTGAAACAATAGTGGTGCCGCTTAAGGGAACACTGCCGATACCCTGATCAATAGCAGCGGAATCCGCATTGGTGCAGGCCCATGAAAGTGTGGAGGATCCCCCAACCTGGATTGTTTCAGGATCAGCGCTTATGTTTACAGAGGGAGATGTATAGATAAAATAGATGTATGCCGCTCCCGAATCTATTCCACGATCATCATCACCATAGGCACCAACAATGGCGTAAGACCCGTCAATGGCAACGGATGTCCCGTACTTATCCCACGCCGAAGGATCCCTGTTACTGGTAAATTTAGACTGCTGTGTCCATGTCGTACCATCACGCTTGAAGATATAAGCCGCGCCCAAACCATCTTCCATTTCACAGCAGGCATATGCGCCCACAACGGCGTAACCGCCGCTTATGGATACGGATGTTCCGAAAAAGTCGCCTTCGGCAGCATCATCGGCCACAAGCTTGGCCTGCTCTATCCAGCCGGACTCATCGTCACGAACGAAAACATAGGCTGCTCCAGTATAGAACCCCTCCTCGTCACCCTCGGCACCTACAATGACATAATCTCCGCTTATGGCTACGGATAACCCAAAATATTCCCATGCTTCCCCGTCACCGGCCATAAGTTTGGCCTGTTCAATCCAGCCTGACTCACCGTCATGAACGAAAATATAGGCTGCTCCTGATGAGCTGCCACTCTCATCGTTACCGGAGGAGCCGACAATAGCATAATCACCGTTTATGGATACAGAACATCCAAACCGGTCATTTACTGCCGCATCGCTTGCAGTAAGCTTTGCCTGCTGATACCATCCGGAACCCTCACCTGATTCTTCGTACTTAAAGATATAGACCGTACCTGTATAGTTGTCGTCACCAGAAGCTCCCACAATGGCGTAATCACCGTTTATGGATACAGATGCTCCGAACATGTCATATGGCTCCGCATCGCCGGCCGTAAACTTACCCTCCTGCATCCATCCTGCCTCATCGTCATATTTGAAGATAAATGCAGAGCCTCTATAGTCATTATCACCATAAGCACCCACAATAGCGTAATTCCCATCAATTGCTACGGAGTATCCAAAATAATCGCCTGCTTCCCCACCGCTTGCAGTAAGTTTGGCCTGCACAAGCCATCCTGACTCCTCATCACGCCTATAGATGTAAGCAGCACCCGAATCGCTATTGACTCCCACAGCCCCCACTATGGCATAGTCTCCGCTTATGGCTACGGATCTTCCAAAATTGTCATCCGGGTCTGCGTCGAAGGCCATGATTTTGTTTTCATCAGAAAACTCATGGCCTATGATTAACGCACCATCACTGTAATCCAGTACCGGCTCATGCTCTCCGTCATCAATCACGGCATAAATATAATAGGCCCCTTCCGCCATCTCGGTGGTATCCCACACATACTGGTCATCCTCCTCTCCATCAGGATCTTCACTCAACCCGCTCACAATCAGGGTCCCGTCTGCACCTTCATCATCCGTATCATAGTAAAGGGAGATGGTGGCATTATCATCAGGATCAGCATCACTCCATTGAATCGCAAAGCTGCTGTCAGTGGTATCATCTTCTCCATTCGGTTCGACGATCGTGATGGATGGTGCGTAGGTTGTCACGGTTACCGTTACATTAGCCGTGGCCGTACCACCAGGGCCTGTTGCCGTGATGGTGTACGTGGTAGTCTCGGTTGGGGATACGGATAGCCCCTCCTCGCCATTGTTTAGAGGTACACTTCCTATTCCCTGATCGATAACGCAGGATTCCGCATCAGTAGAATTCCAGGTAAGGGTGGAAGACTCACCAGCCTGGATGGTCTCAGGCCATGCATTTATGTTTACAGTAGGCTCAGGATAGGTCACAGTTACCATCACACTGTCCGTGGCCGTGCCTCCAGGGCCTGTTGCCGTGATAGTATAGGTGGT
>CAZENC010000019.1:12662-15392 GCA_964513115.1 uncultured Desulfobacteraceae bacterium
TCACACTGTCCGTGGCCGTGCCTCCAGGGCCTGTTGCCGTGATAGTATAGGTGGTGGTTGAGGTAGGGGAGACGGATATCCCCTCCTCGCCGCTGTTTACCGGGACATTTCCTATCCCCTGATCAATAACGCAGGATTCCGCATCAGTGGAATTCCAGGTCAGCGTGGAAGACTCCCCTGCCTGGATGGACCCTGGATTAGCCGAAATACTCACCGTAGGCTCGGGACCGCTTACATTAATCGTCGTATCCTGCCAGATAAACTCCTCCGACCAGTACTGGCTGCCGTTGTAGTCGGCACGAACCTTGTAGGACTGCCCGGGCAGGCTAAACGTGACCTGGCCTTCGTTATCAGTCACCAGAAACTTGCCCAGATAAGAGCCGGACGGCGTAAACAGATAAACATTCACTCCTTCCAGGGGCTCAGGCACTCCCTGGTCCATCTCCTTCACGGTGATGACAACGTCCTGATGAGGGATGGTGACGGTCCCGGAGAGAGTGGCGGGTATGTCATAGCTATCACTCCAGAACTGGTAACCTAAATGATCCACCCGGAATTTGTATGTCCCTTCAGAAAGATCAAAAGAGACCCGGCCTTCGCTGTCGGTGGTCTTATACAGGCCCAGGTATGATCCGCCTTCACTGAACAGGTAACAATTCACGCCGGCAAGGGGATCGGCCTCCCCTTTTAAGACCGTCAGGGTGAATGAGCCGCCGCCGGTAGATATGGTGACAGGGTTCACCTGATCCGCCTCAAGCGTCTCCTGAGCGCTCCAGTGCTGGCTTCCCTGGTAGTCCGCGCGGAACTTATAGTCCCCGGCAGGGACCTTAAAGGTCACCTTCCCGTTCCCATCCGTGCTGTCGGATATGCCGAGATATGAACCGCTTGCGGAAAACACATACACCGGGACCCCCTCAAGGGGCATATCACTCCAGGTAACAGTGATCTCGGCCTCGGCCATGGGTATATTCACAGTGGAATCCTGCCAGGTGAACTCAGATGACCAGAACTGCTGTCCCAAGCAGTCCGCCCTGACCTTGTAGGACTGCCCGGGCAGGGAAAATGTGACCTGGCCGCCGGCATCGGTCACCAGAAACTTGCCCAGATAAGAGCTGGACGGCGTAAACAGGTAAACATTCAGCCCTTCTAACGGACCCGGCTCCCCCTGGAATATCTTCTGTACCGTAATGGTTACGCCCTGGTGTGGGATGGTCAAGGTTTCCGAGAGAGCGGCAGGTATATTGTAGACATCAGTCCAGAACTGGTATCCCAGATGATCCGCCCGGAACTTGTAGTCCCCATTTGATAGATCAACTGTAACCTCTCCCTGATCATCAGTATGCGCGGTCAACCCAAGGTAGGTCCCGCTTGATGTAAACACATATACAGGGACATCTATAAGGGGACTTCCCGCCTGTTTTTCAAGGGTCAGGGTAAATTGCCCGCCTCCCGTGTTGAGATTAACAGCATTTACCTGGTGGGCATCTATTGGTTCCGTTGCCCAGTACTGGCTCCCCTGGTGGTCCGCCCTGAACTTATAGGTGCCTTCAGGCAGCCTGAAGTCCACAATCCCGTCCTGGTCTGTCTGGCCGTAAATGTTCAAGTAAGATCCCAGGGATGAAAATACATATACATTTACATTCTCAAGGGGGATAGAACCCTGGACAACATGTACCTCGGCCATGCCCTCATGTATTGTGATAGTCTCATCGGACCAGTTAAACACATCCGACCAGTACTGGCCTGACAGGTAATCGGCCCTTGCCTTGTAATCCTTTTCAGGCAGGTTGAAAATGACCCGGCCCTGGTCGTCGGTAGTCCGGGATATACCAAGATATGAGCCGGATGGTGTGAATAGATACACATTCAGGCCTTCTTTTAGTTCTATATTTGCGGCATAGTCCCCTTCAACCGTAATGGTCACGTCCTGGTGGGGGATGGTAAGGGTTTCCGAGGAAACGGCAGGTATATTGTAGATATCTGTCCAGAACAGGTAGCCCAGATGATCCACACGGAATTTGTATGTCCCCTCTGATAGATCAAAAGAGACCTGGCCCTCGGTCTCGCTGGTTTCATATAGACCGAGGTATGAACCGTTCTCGCTGAATACATAGCAATTCACGCCAGCAAGCGGATCGGAATCCCCTTTGAGTACTGTCAGGGTAAAAGAGCCATCCCCTTCATCTGCATATGCGGGTGAGACGATCACAGAAAAAAGGCATAGGACAATAAAGAGATAAGCGATCTTTCTCAATATAGGGGCCATATCTCGCTCCTTGAAGATTTTAATGAATTTAACGTATTTTGTTTTATCGTGAAAAAGGTTATTTTTTTTGGTCTGTTCGGTAAAAGGTTGGCGGAATATCCATTTAAACTGGTTAAGAACAAGCCCGAATCATGATTCATGTCCGGCACTATTGGACCCTGAAATTGATGGCCTTGATGTCAGGATATTTTCAAATGAATGGAGAATGAATAGTATTAAGCAAAACATGTGCCAAAATCTGATTTATTGCAGGCAGGATGGCATCATGGATTTTTGACTGTATCCCATGGAGTCTGGAAAGTATTATTCTATGGGTGTTTAGGAAAATTTAATATAGGAAATTAATAGGTTAAATCAATTCAAGAAGAAAGGTTTAAAGTAGGTAAAAAACTGAGACCGCACAAAAAATTGTGCATCGTGATTGAAGAAGAGAAATCGATTTCATGTCTCCGATTTCGGGCCTA
>CAZENC010000019.1:15402-19558 GCA_964513115.1 uncultured Desulfobacteraceae bacterium
CTGAGACCGCACAAAAAATTGTGCATCGTGCACAAATTTCTGTGCATCTCTTTAATAATACTTGCAAATTGGATTATTTGGTGAGTCTAAAATTTGAGATTTTTTTGCCCCATCCGGGAGAAAACAGGAGGTCAAAATACTGTTGAAAAAATATTTGAATAATCATTTAAATAGGATATCTTGCAATCCCACCAAAAGGCTTACATGCACAAAAAATTGTGCATCGTGATTGAAGAAGAGAAATCGATTTCATGTTCCCGATTTCGGGCCTATTCTAAATTCTATCCTCTTTACGGCATTTCGGCCCAATTTGTCGTTTAACTTTTCTCTGAGACTCTCCCCTATGAACTGCAGCTCCTGAAGCCATACAGGATCTGAAACCGTGACCCTTAGCATTCCGTTCCTAATCCGGGAAGGGCGGGTGTTTTTCGAAACGGCAGATCCGACTACCTCGTCCCAGAAATTCCAGATATCTGCATCATCCGGGTTAAATGGCAACGAACCGTTGCTGAGCAAATTCCCGATGATGTCTTTCAGAGAAGTCAGTGATTTTTTTTCTTTTTTCATGAGACTGCAATGGCTTTTCAAAGAAAAATGTTCTGCAATGAGGTCTGAAAATGATTCTAAAGCTTAGGTGTCATGAATGCAAAAGTCAAGACGGGGCCTCAATAATCATTACCCCTTGACGTCGCTCTTTTTTGTCTATATCCTTTATTTTAAAGTATTCTTTGGCACAATCCGGCAAAAGGCTATCAAATCTTTTATGGAGTGAGAATATGGCATGGGACTGGGACAAGCTGCAAGGACAGCGAAAAAGCAGTTCAGGTGGAGGCTCAGGCGGCCTTGGAGGCCCTCCAGGTTTTAATGAAGTCATTGCAAAATTCAAGGGTGCGAAGGGAAAATTTCCCGGCGGAATCTGGCTCATCATCATAGCCGTCCTCATCTTTTTTATCGGGTCCAGCTCAATTTTTACGGTAGCGGTAGATGAGGTTGGAATCGTACAGAGATTCGGAGAATATGTAAGAATCTCACCTCCGGGTCTTAATTTTAAACTCCCCAGAGGCATTGAGAAGGTCAGCAAGGTCAAGGTCAAATATGTCTTTAAGGAGGAATTTGGTTTTAGAACGCTCCAGGCGGGCGTGAAAACCCGCTATGCCTCCGGTTCCGCCTATTTAGGCGAATCCCTGATGCTGACCGGCGACCTGAATGTTGCAGTTGTTCCCTGGATAGTACAGTACCGCATAAATGACCCTTATAAATACCTCTTTAAAGTCCGGGACGTCAGGTCCACATTGAGAGACCTGGCTGAATCCACCATGCGTCTCGTTGTGGGTGACAGGAGCATCAACGAAGTAATCAGCAAGAGAGAGGAAATCGCCGCAGAGGCCAAAAAGTTATTACAGAAGGAACTGGATGAGGCGGAAACAGGCATCAAAGTGAATACCATAGAGATGAAAAAGACTAACGTGCCCGAGCCGGTTCAGCCTTCATTCAATGAGGTAAATCAGGCCACCCAGGAAAAGGAGAGAACGATCTACCAGGCTAGGGAGGCGTACAACAAGATCATTCCTGCGGCAAAAGGCGAGGCTGAAAAAACAATAAAGGCGGCAGAAGGCTACGCCCTTGATCGTGTAAATCGGGCCGAGGGTGATGCCTCAAGATTCCTCTCGCTCTATGAGGAATATGCAAAGGCAAAGGATGTCACCCGAAGACGTCTCTATCTTGAATCCATTCTGGAAATCTTTCCGAGGATTGGAAACAAGTACATTGTGGATGCTGACCAGAAAAACCTTCTCCCCTTACTAAACCTCGGCAACCCCGAAGGAGGCAAAAAATGAAATTCAAGGGACTGATCATACCCGCTGTCATCATACTGATCGCTCTTTTTTCAGCGGCCTATATTGTAGATGAGACCGAGCAGGTGGTCATCACACAGTTCGGCAAGGCCGTCGGCGAACCCAAGACCGAGCCCGGTCTTTATTTCAAGATTCCGATCATCCAGCAGGCCAACTACTTTCACAAGAATCTTCTTGAATGGGACGGCGACCCAAGCCAGATTCCGACATTGGACAAGACCTACATCTACGTTGATACCTTTGCAAGATGGAAGATAGTGGATCCCCTGAGGTTTTTCCAGACGGTAGGCAATGTTACAGGCGCACTGGCCCGGCTGGATGATATCCTCGATGCGGGGGTGCGTAATTTCATTTCCTCCTATCCCCTGATAGAAACGGTCCGATGGACAAGTCGAGAACTGGATACCTTTGAAATCGGCCTCGATAAAATCCAGGAAGAGAGAATTATAAAAAAAATCACAACTGGAAGACAAAAGATAGTAAAGGGAATCTTGGAGCAGGCCGATCCCAAGTTGAAGGGATTCGGTATTCAGCTCGTTGACGTGAAAATAAAGCGACTAAACTATGTGGAACAAGTGCGAAAATCGGTTTACGGCAGAATGATTGCGGAAAGGAAACAGATTGCCGAAAAATTTCGCTCCGAGGGCCAAGGAGAGGCCCGCAAAATTGAAGGTAATCAGGAGAAAGAACTAAAAAAGATCACTTCCGCGGCCTACAGGAAGGCTGAGGAGATAAAGGGTAAGGCCGATGCAGAAGCTACCCTCATATATGCCCAGGCCTACAACAAAGACCCTGAATTTTATTCCTTTATAAAGACACTTGATATTTACAAGCAAACCATGGGCAAAGACAGTTCGCTTGTCCTTTCCACGGATTCGGATTTCTTGAAATATTTCAAGAGCTTGAAAGGAGAATAGTCCAGGAGGCAAAGAATGGTAAGAACCGAGATTTCTCTATTTCTTGAAAACATCCCCGGTGAACTGGGAAAACTGGCAACCATGCTATCCAAGGAAGGGATTAACATTGATGCCCTCACCATTCAGGATGCCTCCAAATACGTCCAGGAACTTTTCAAGGCGCGGGGAAAATCCCTGAAGAGGATTGCACCGGCTGCCAGCTACGGGTCAATGCAGAAGGATTCGGCTGATTATGCACTGATACGTCTTCTGGTCGATCAAACTGACAAAACAATCGATTTGCTGTCAAGGGCGGAGTATGTCTTCGATATTATGCCGGTCATTGCATTGGAGATAGAAAACCGGCCGGGCACACTGGCTGAAATGGCTAAAAAATTCGGGCAAGAAGGAATCAATATCAACTATGTCTATGGCTCAGCCCTGCCCGATGGGAAAAAATCCCTGTTCATTTTCTGCCCCGAAGATATAGAGCTTGCAGCAAAGATCTTCAAGGACTAAACTTGATAGATTCGCAAAAAAGTTGCGTAGCGCCACTTTTCTGTTTGAAACCTATTCGCTTCTTGCAATATCAGCAATTCTAAGCTGTATTTTCTCATATCCCTGCCAACGATTCTGCTCAGGGGTAAAGACCATGTTGATGGTCTTGCCCTCCAGCGGATGCTTGTCCCCCATTCCAAAACCGATGGCCTCATAACTCCTTTTCCCCTGTCGTACCATTAATTTCAAGTGTCGTTCACCCACAATACGGGATTCCAATACCTCTAATGGGCCGGCATAAAAATAGGGTTCCGGGTTTGCTTCCCCAAACGGCGATAATGCCCTTATCTCGTGGAGCATTTCGGGCTCGATATTGTCAATGGAAATCTCGGCATCGACTTCAATGGCCGGGACCATGTCCGAATCCCGGAGGGTTTTCAGTGCAAGGCCTTCCAGTTCATTTTTAAGGGTGTTGAGATTCGCCGCTTTCAATGTAAAACCAGCGGCATGCGCATGTCCTCCAAACTTCTCAAAAAGAGGCCCCAGCTTTGTCAATGCCTTGTAAAGATTGAAACCTTCTATGCTTCTTCCTGATCCATAGGCCATATCACCCTGAAGGCTAAGGACTAAGGAGGGACGATGGTACTTGTCCACGAGCCTTGATGCAACAATGCCTAAAACGCCTTTATGCCAATTTTCACCAGCCATAACTAATGTCCTGGAATCCCTGACCCCCTCATTTTTTCCGATCACGCCTTCAATTTGATTAAGCATGTCTTGCTCCACATCCTGGCGCTGGCTATTAGCGGCGTTCAGCCTTAACGCAAGATCGCGGGACAGAATGGGATCGCGAGCAATGAGTGCTCTGATTCCCGTGTGGGAATCACCCATCCTTCCGGGAGCATT
>CAZENC010000020.1:0-18403 GCA_964513115.1 uncultured Desulfobacteraceae bacterium
TGTTCGGCGGTGCCGGTGTGGGCAAGACCGTGGTCATGATGGAAATGATCCACAATATTGCCATGCAGCATGGCGGTATCAGCGTTTTTGCCGGCGTTGGCGAGAGGACAAGGGAGGGTAACGACCTTTATCTGGAGATGAAGGAATCAGGTGTTCTCCCGAAGGCCGCCCTGATTTACGGACAGATGACCGAACCGCCCGGAGCACGTGCAAGGGTGGCTCTGTCGGCCCTGACGGCTGCAGAGTATTACCGAGATGAGAAGGGTCAGGACGTGCTTCTTTTTATCGATAATATCTTTCGGTTCACACAGGCAGGTTCTGAAGTTTCGGCCCTGCTTGGACGCATGCCCTCTGCCGTGGGTTACCAGCCTACTTTAGGGACCGACTTAGGTGAGCTAGAGGAACGTATTACGTCAACCACAAAGGGCTCCATTACATCGGTGCAGTGCGTGTACGTGCCTGCGGATGACCTGACAGACCCGGCCCCTGCCACGACTTTTGCCCACTTGGACGGTACCGTTGTTCTTTCAAGGCAGATCACAGAACTCGGCATTTATCCTGCCGTCGATCCATTGGATTCTACCTCTCGAATCCTGGATCCCAATGTCCTTGGCGAAGATCACTATGCCACATCAAGACAGGTTCAGCAGATACTACAAAAATACAAGGACCTTCAGGATATTATCGCGATCCTGGGAATGGATGAACTTTCAGATGAAGATAAGTTGGTGGTGGCCAGGGCGCGGAGAATGCAACGTTTTCTATCTCAGCCATTCCACGTGGCAGAGACATTTACGGGCACGGCAGGGAAATATGTCCCTGTAAAAGACACGGTCCAGGGGTTTAAAGAAATTATTGACGGCAAACACGATGATCTGCCAGAGGCAGCCTTCTACATGGTTGGTTCGATAGAAGAGGCTCAAGAAAAGGCGGAAAGGATGACTGGTGACAGCAAGTAGAGGTGACGGAAACATGGGCGAGCTTTATTTGGAAGTTATTACCCCGGAAAAGGTTGTAGTAAGCCAGGAGGCGGATATTGTTGTTGCCCCCGGGACCTTGGGAGAGTTTGGTGTGCTTCCCGAGCATGTGGCTTATCTTTCGGGAATTGTACCTGGAGAACTTCGTTACGGTCTTGACGGCAAGACGGAATCCCTTGCCGTAAGCACAGGTTTTTCTGAGGTTTTCAACAACAGGGTTTCTGTCCTGGTGGATGCTGCCGAGAGGGTCCATGATATTGATTTGGAACGCGCAAGGCGTGCAATGGAAAGGGCAAAGGAAAGGTTAGCGAAGGATCGGGGAACTGAAGATACTGATTTTTTGAGGGCTGAGGCGGCTTTAAGAAGGGCGATTGTCCGTATTAAGGTTGCGGAATTGGCAATATAGCTAAGAGATTCCAAAAAATGTTGTAAAGAAGGCAAGCAAAGGACGCTTGCCTTTTTTATTGACGTAACAATAGGTAAGTGTATAATATTATATTTAATTAACTGAGGATAGGAGTTCTATGGATACGACAACGGGTGATATTGATCAATTTCAGGTACTTGAGGAGAAGATAGAGGGTCTGATTGAAAAGATAAGGACGTTGAAAAAAGAGAAGGAATCTTTTTCTGAAAAGGCTCAAATTCAAGAGGAGAGGCTGGCCGATCAAAACGAGCAGATATTACGCTTGAAGGAATCCAGAGACGGCGCAAAGCGGAGGATTGTTTCTCTTCTGGAGAAAATTGAACAAATTGATATTTAGTGATCCGTATAATAAATTGCCGGATTAACAGACCTTGACCCCTTAGGCAAGGCCAGGTAAATATTGAAAGTCTGTTCGAAGGGATGAACGGTTACGCTTGGAAAAGCCCATAAAAGTAAAAATATTTGAGCATGAATACCTGGTCAAGAGCGATGAAGACGAGGATCAGGTACAGAAGATAGCCGAATTTCTGAATGATAGGTTTAGCGAGATTAGGGAGGATATGGAGGACCTGTCAGAAGGAAAAACTGCCATATTGGCCGCTTTCCATATCGCCAGCGATTATTTTCAGGTACTCAAAGAGCGCGATGATTTAAAAAGGGATATACAGAATCGGGCAAGGTCGCTGAATTACCAAATCGACTCCATTTAGGACAAAGAAACGCCAGGCTTTAAAGAAAAAAACATTTCCTGCGATTAGCCGATTTTTATGATAGAGATATTTGTAGGCGGGTAAGCGAGGAGATGACAATATAAAGTAGGATCGAAGGTTATGAGGCTAATTCCACTAAGGGTGAATGATATAAATTTAAGTTGGTTGAGTCATAAAAGACAGATAAACTGTAAACGAAAAAGTTCACTTACTGTCATGAGTAATATTAATTAAAGTTAAAATATCTTGTTTAAAAACTCGATCAATTTTTCTTCCCTTGGTTCAAATATGTTTAGCCCTTCCTTTAGTCCTTACCTCTTAAATAATTAAATCAAGTATCTAGAATAAACTTATCATCGCAAAATATTGTTAAATGTAGCACTAATTAGGAGTATTATTCTATCATGACTGCTATTTATATAATTGGGATCATTCTTTTAGGCCTAATTGTGGGTATCCCAGTCGGTTTTTTTGTACGCAAGAAGACCGTGGAAAGCAGGGTTGATTCCATAGAGAATTATTCAAAGAGAATACTTCAAGAGGCCCAAAAAGAAGCCAAAACATTGAAAAAAGAGGCAGCGCTTCAGGCCAAGGATACGCTCTACCAGATGAAGGTTGAGTTTGAGAAGGAGACAAAAGAGAAGAAAGAGCAGTTATTGGTCCAGGAAAAGCGTTTGTTTCACAAAGAAGAGAATTTAGACAAGAAAATTGAACAGCTTGAGAAAAGGGAAGGTAGAATTGGTGACAGGGAAAGGTCTATTGATCGGATTGATAAGGAACTGAGACGAAAAGGGGAGGAATACGAACGTCTCATTCAGGATCAAAGGAGGCACCTGGAGAACTTGGCCGGCATATCCAGCGAGGAGGCGAAACAGTTCCTTATTAGCTCAATGGAATTAGAGGCAAGGCATGATGCCGCAAAAATGATGCGGAGGATTGAAAATGAGGCAAGAGCGGAAGCTGATCGGAAGGCCCAGGAAATTCTCGCTTTGGCCGTAAAGAGATACTCAGGGGATTATGTAGCAGAAAAGACAGTTTCCGTAGTCAACCTGCCCAACGATGAGATGAAGGGGAGGATAATTGGGAGGGAAGGTAGGAACATTCGAGCAATTGAGGCAGCCACCGGAATAGACCTGATTATTGATGATACACCTGAGGCCGTTATATTATCCGGGTTCAACCCCGTAAGGAGAGAAGTAGCAAAGATCGCCCTGGAGAGACTAATAGATGATGGAAGGATTCATCCTGCCAGGATAGAGGAGATTGTAACAAAGGTCGGTAAGGAAATCGAGGGAAGTATAAAGGAGGCGGGAGAACAGGCTACATTTGATGTTGGAGTCCACGGGATTAATCATGAACTCGTCAAGCTTATAGGACGACTGAAGTATCGTTCCAGTTATGCCCAAAACGTACTTCAGCACTCAAGGGAGGTCAGCTTTATCTGCGGCGTGATAGCGGCGGAGCTTGGTTTGAATGTAAAACAGGCAAAGAGGGCCGGATTGCTTCACGATATTGGTAAGGCCGTAGACCATGAGGTAGAGGGCCCCCATGCGATTATTGGGGCCGACCTTGCAAGAAAATACGGAGAATCCAAAGAAGTCGTTCACGCTATTGCGGCACATCATGAGGACGTGCAACCTGAGTCTGTTTTGGCAGTTTTGGTGCAGGCAGCGGACACTCTTTCCGGAGCAAGGCCCGGGGCACGTCAGGAGATGCTGGAGTCTTATGTTAAGAGGCTGGAAGGGCTGGAAAAGATCGCCATGTCTTTTGATGGGGTCAATAAGTCCTATGCCATTCAGGCCGGGCGCGAGATTCGCATAATGGTTGAAGGAAAAACTGTCAATGACGACCAGGCCTTCGTTATTTGCAGGGATATCGCAAAGAAGATAGAAAAGGAACTGACCTATCCCGGACAGATCAGGGTCACAGTAATTCGTGAAACAAGGGCAGTGGAATACGCCAAGTGATCCTTTATTGAAAACCTCGTAAAGTCGCTTTGCGCCTTTTTACCCGCCTTCGCAGAAAGCCCCGTCCGGAAGGGCGGGGAGCTTCACTCGGCGGAGGAGGGCTACCCCTGCCCCGCCATTTGAAGTAAATTCAAATGGTTCCACCCCCACCCCAGTCCGGGGCTTAACCGCCCTCGGACTATTGATGGACCTTTTACGAGTCCATCTTTATTGACGATTAATTCTTAGTAATAAATCTTTCCACTTTTGCTTTTCTTTTCAAGTCCTCGGTATATTCTCCAACCTGTTTCATAACCTTTTGCTGTTTGAGATATTTCTGAATTTTCTCCTTTATATCTTCATACGCGATTGAGGTTGCGGGTTTTTTGTCAATGGATTTGATTAGATGATACCCAAACTTTGTTTCAACTATACTACTAACCTCACCCGGCGCCAAAGCGAAAGCTGCATCTGCAAAAGGTTTTACCATTTGTCCTTGCGTGAAGTAGCCCAGGTCTCCGCCATTGGCACTGCTTGGACACTGAGAAAACTCTTTAGCAAGAGATGCGAAATCTTCACCTTTTTTGAGCCTATTCTGGATATCTTCGATCTTCTTGCGTGCTTCAGCCTTCTGGGAGTCATCCGCCTTGGGTTCTGTTTTGATCAAAATATGATTTGCCTTTACCATTTCGGGCTTTTTGAAATCGTCTGGATGGCTGTCATAAAAGCTTTTTGCCTCTTTGTCGGAAACGGTTGTTTTTTCGACAAATTGTTTGTCAATTAATTGTCTTACAGCCATCTCCCGTCTAATTTGAGTTCTGAAATCGGCCTCAGAGAGATTCGTCTTGAGCAGGGCCTTCTTGAAGTCGTCTTCGTTTGGAAATCTTTTTTTTATTGTGTTTAGCTGTTCATTGATCGCGGCCTCTTCAATTTTTATCCCATTGTTTTGGCTTTGCTGATAAAGCAGTTCAAGATTAATAAGATTTTCGAGGACCTGTATTTTTAATATTGGCAGTTGTTCGTCATTGACGGGTTTTCCCATGCCGGCAAGGCGACGTTTAGTGCCATTCATTTCTCTATCAAAATCACGTTGGGTGATTGCTGATCCGTTAACTGCGGCAACTTTGGCCTTGGGCGACTGCTTTTCCGATGCCGCTGACGGCAAAGCAACCCATGTCATACTCACAAAAGTTACTAAAGATAAAAACAATCCGGCTCGATTTATCTTCATTCAGATTTCTCCTTTTTGGGTTTTCCTTTTGACCTTATCACTGCCCAGGTATGTTAGACCGAACAACTGTGCAAAATTGCTGTTAGCCAGCACAGCTTGAAGAACAGGCATCAAAAGGAATGCTTGAGTCTTATGCGTTAAAGATTTTTTGTTAGGCTTCAGCAAAGCCAAGCATGGGAAGGCACGTGGTGACCGTCAGGGACGTTGAACCTTGAAAGTCAATGCTAACACACAGTGGCTGAAAGCTTTCCGGCGCCCTTGTCAGCAGAGGAATAAAGAGGCAATTGAGGGAGCAGGATAACCCGGCTTAAGGCTTTGGGACATATCCTTAGGTGCCTGTGCTAAATGCATAGAGCCGTCAAAATTGATTGACAATTCATAAGCATTAAAGATAAGCACCTGTCATTTTTTAGATAAACATCCAGTACTATTTATTAATAATTATTTTCTATATAAATTAATGGGCGTTGTGTGTCAAGGATGGAACCGACTCATGATATTGCGGTAGCTATTTTTGCGCTTCTCTTTGAAACAGGATAAATAATCAGTGTCTTGTATCATAAATTCGCGCAACTGTGCCGGATTTATGCAAATATTTCTTTGTGTTTGTGAGTCGGTGAAGTATGATAGAGGTATGGCTCAAGAAAAAAAGATGGTCTTCCTGGTAGACGGGAGTTCATATATCCACAGGGCATATCATGCCATAAGAAACCTTGCCAATTCCAAAGGGTTCCCTACGAACGCCTCCTTTGGCTTCACCAAAATGGTCCTGAAGCTTCTTAAGGATAAGGAACCGGAGTATCTTGCTATCGTCTTTGATGCCAGGGGTCCCACATTCAGACATAAGATTTATCCGGATTATAAGGCAAACCGGCCACCTATGCCGGATGATATGGCCGCACAGATCCCTGTTATCAAGTCAATCCTAAAAAAAATGAATATCAAGATGATAGAAAAGGAGGGATATGAGGCCGACGATATTATCGGGACTTTGGCCAGGGCAAGTGAAGAAAAGGGTTTTCTGGTAGCTATGATTACCGGGGATAAGGATTTCAGGCAACTCGTCACGCCCAATGTCTCCATGTGGGACACCATGAAGGATGTGGTTACGGATCATGCATTTCTCAAAGAGACCTACGGGTTTGAACCTGTAAAGTTCATAGATGTGATGGGTCTTTCCGGTGATAGTACGGACAATATTCCGGGTGTTCCCGGCGTGGGAGAAAAGACTGCTGTAAGTCTGGTAAGGGAATTCGGATCTTTTGAAGGCGTGTTTGATAATGTCGAGGAAATAAAGAAAAGGAAGTTAAAGGAGAATCTTCAGCAATTCCGGGACAAGGCAGTCTTGAGCAGAAAACTGGTTACCATTGATCGTTTTGTACCTGTTGACGATAATATTGATCAGCTAAAGGTAGGCGAACCCCTTGGTGACGAGTTGGCTGATATTTTCAGGGAACAGGAATTTAAAGGTTTATGGGAACAGTTTGCAACAAGAAAAGAAGGGCCTAAGGATTATAAACTCTGTCTTTCAACAGAATCGTTACAGGCCTTAGTCAGACAAATAAAATCAAAGGGCATGGTGTCTGTTGACACGGAGACCACCAGTACGAATAGCCTAGAGGCCAACCTCGTGGGCATATCCTTTTCCTGCGATGAGGGAAAGGCAACCTATCTGCCGATCGCTCACCAATATTTAGGCGCCCCTTCCCAGCTAACCTGGTCCGAAGCCGTCAAAATCTTGAGGGGAGTACTGGAGGATGAACTGATAAGAAAGGTAGGACAGAATATAAAATATGATGCTGAGGTTTTGACGCGGCATGGGGTGACGCTCAAAGGAGTCCACTTTGACACCATGATTGCGTCTTATATCATCAATCCCGGTCTCAGGCAGCATAATCTCGATTATCTCGCGCAGCATTACCTTAATCATAAGATGATCAGCTATAATGACGTAACGGGAAAGGGAAAAAATGCCTGTAATTTTTCAGAGGTTGATGTGGAAAGGGCCAAGGAATATTCTTGTGAGGATGCGGATATCACCCTGAGATTGTGGCAAATCCTTGATGAAAAGCTAAAATCGGACAAAAATGAGGATCTGTTTTACGAACTGGAAATGAAGCTCCTGCCCGTTCTCATTGATATGGAGATGGCCGGCATTAAGATTGACACGGGCTTTTTTAAAGGGATGTCAGAACGCTTTGCCGAGCAGTTAAAGGAGGTTGAAAGGGAAATCTACGATGAAGCCGGTATGGAATTCAACATCAACTCCCCACAGCAGTTAGGAGAAGTGCTTTTTGAAAAGCTTCAGCTGCCGGTTCAAAGAAAGACTGCCAAGACAAAAAAATACTCCACAGATGTTAAGGTCCTGAAAAAACTCTGTGCCTTTCCGCATAAAATGCCAAAACTGATATTGAGATACAGGACCCTTTCAAAGCTTAAATCCACCTATTTAGATGCATTAGTTAAGATGGTTGACCCATCTACAGGAAGACTCCATACTTCCTATAATCAGACCGTAACCGCAACTGGAAGATTGAGCAGCAGCGAACCGAACCTGCAGAATATCCCCATACGGGGGGAAGAGGGCCGGGAGATTCGAAAGGGTTTTATTGCAGATACGGGCTGTTACTTGGTTTCGGCGGATTACAGCCAGGTGGAGCTCAGGCTGTTTGCCCATTATTCAAAAGATGAGGCTTTTATAGAGGCGTTTACGCATGATGAGGATATTCACGCGCGTACCGCTTCAGAGATTCTGTCTTCCGGAAATGAGACAGTCACTCCTGAAATGAGGAGCATTGCAAAGACCATAAACTTCGGCATCATATATGGGATGGGACCGAGAAAGCTGAGCGATGAGCTGGGCATCGATCATAAGATTGCCAAGGATTACATTTCCGCTTATTATGGCAGGTATCAGGGTATTAAAAGATACACAGAAGAAATGATCGAAACAGCCCGGAAAAAGGGTTACGTCACTACTCTTTTCAACAGGAGACGCTATTTACCGGATATTGACCATAATAATAGCAGGATTCGTTCAGAGGCGGAACGGATGGCCATCAATACTCCTATCCAGGGCACGGCAGCCGATCTAATAAAGAAGGCCATGATCAATATCCACAATCGTTTGAAAGAGGAAAAACTCGGGTCAAAGATGCTCCTTCAGGTCCATGACGAGCTTGTTTTTGAAGTGCCCGAACAAGAGCTGGAACGGGTCATGCCCATGATCAAGGAAGAAATGGAAAGTGTGTATCCCTTGAGCGTTCCTTTGAAGGTTGACATTAAGAAAGGTAGGAACTGGGATGAAGCACACTAGTTTCCAGCTTGGAAACATTTGCTTATCCTCAAACAAAAAGACCGCTTCAACCTTCAACCTCGCAATCATTTGTCCTTTTGAGGCGTACTCATTAACAGGATGAACCACGGATAAGAAAAAACAAAAAATTGACGATAAGGGAAGTCTATCATGCCATTCGTTTTCGGACCTGTTCCCTCAAGGAGACTGGGCCTGTCATTAGGGATTGATCTGATCCCGCCGAAGACCTGTACCTTTGACTGTCTATACTGCCAGGTGGGAAGAACCACTTCAAAGACCATAAAAACAGGTCCTTTTGTCCCTGTCGGAGCTGTCATTGACGAAATCAGGAAGAAACTTGGCAGATGCGATCCGGATGTTATTACACTTTCGGGTTCAGGCGAACCCACGCTCAATTCCGAAATCGAGCAGGTTATTGCTGCCATTAAGAAGATGACCGAAAAAAGGGTTGTCCTTTTAACAAACGGATCCCTTTTCTGGAAAGAAGAGATCAGGAAACGTGCACTGAATGCGGATATTATCATGCCGACATTGACAAGTGCTTTTGAAAACACATTCAGGAAGATCCACAGACCTCACCCCGAGCTAAAGCTTGATGTGATTATAGACGGCCTGGAGACCTTTCGGAGGGAATATAAGGGGCAACTGTTTTTGGAGGTTGTCATGCTGGCCGGTATCAATGACTCGGGCGAAGAGGTTGAAGCGCTCAAACTGCTGGCGGACCGGATTTCTCCGGACAGAATCCAGCTTAATACGGTTGTACGCCCTCCGGCAGATTCCAGGGCCATGCCACTTGACAGGAGGAGGTTAGAAGATATAAGGATATTTTTCGGCGATAAGGCCGAAATTGTGACCGGTGACCCTGTTACGGGGACTGGGAAAAACAGAGATTCCCTGTCCGGCAGTCTTCTGGACATGATAAGAAGAAGACCGCTTAAGCCGGTCGATATATCAAATACGTTAGCGTTATCATTGGATGAAGTTGAGGATCTGATAAAGGGATTGGTCATTAAGGGCTATATTCGTAAGCAAGAACATGCGGGAGAAATTTATTACGTAAGCAATCAGCAATCGGAATTTCTGCTGATAGCTGAATGCTCATATTTACAAGAACAATGAAAAACATATCCGATAGAGAACGAAAAGTGTCAAGGGGTTCTGAACAATATTATGTTGGTATTGATGCAGGGTCTGTGAGCCTGAATTGTATTGCCATAAATGACGGGGGGGAGATTGTATATGAATCGCAATATGATCGTCATATGGGGAAAGTTGAAGAGAGGCTTTTTGCCGTTCTTAAAGACTTATACAATGAATTCGGTGAAGAAAAAATCAAGTCGGTTTCTTTTACCGGGAATCACGGGAAAAAGCTCAGCGAGCAGTTAGGGACATTGTACGAATTCGAGACCATCAGCCAGGTCCTGGGCGTTATTTCCCTCATTCCCGATGTCAGATCCATTATCAGTATGGGGGGGCAGGACACGGCCTTATTGCAAATTAGTCATTATGATGGTGGCTGGGACCTGGAATATTTTAATACCAATGGACCGTGCGCCTCCGGCACCGGGTCTTTTATCGAGCAGCAGGCCCAGAGACTGGCTACTGCCCTGTATACCAGGGATACGGACGCTTCTCAAAAACATATTGACGGGATACTGGCTGATTTTATCGAGCTTGGTTTAAGGAGCCGGAAGCCTGCTAATGTGGCGTGCCGCTGTACCGTATTTACAAAATCCGACATGATTCATTTGCAAAACAAGGGAGAAAAACTAGAGGACATTATTCACGGTCTGCATATTGGAAATGCAAGAAACTACATGAGCACCATTGTTTGCAACCGGGTTTTGCAAGAACCAGTTGTCTTTATCGGGGGGCTTTCACTGAACGAACTCCAGGTGAATGCCTTTAAGAACTATTTTCCGGGTTTGATAGTGCCTCCCTACAATACATCCATAGGCGCCCTGGGAGTGGCATTACAGGCACTTGATTCAAATAATGGAGACCGTTTAGACCTGAAGAAGCTTAATAAAAACAGATTGGCCAGCGATGTATCGGTTCCTTTAGCGCCGAGACTGGAATTGAAACAGACCGCCTTTCCGGAGATTAATGAGCTTGAGAGAAAATCCTGGTCAAAAAAGACCAGAACATACTTAGGTCTCGATATTGGATCTACAACCACGAAATATGCGCTTATAAACGAAGATAGCGAAATTATTCATAAGAGCTATGTGATGACGCAGGGCAAACCTATAGAGGTCACACAGGGGCTTTTGAAGACTATCAGGGATGATGTGGGAAAAAATATTGAAATTGTTGGTACCGCTACCACAGGTTCCGGCAGGAATGTTGTAGGTGACTTTCTAAACGTTGACTTGATTATTGATGAGATAACGGCTCACGCAAGGGGGGCCGTTGACATAGATCCAGGGGTTGACACCATATTTGAGATAGGAGGGCAGGACTCCAAATACATCTATATCGCCAATACTTATCCCCTTGATTTTGATATGAATAAGGTATGTGCAGCCGGTACCGGAAGTTTCCTGCATGAACTGGCCAATAAATACGGGATCAATATCGTGGGTGAGTTCGAGGAAATTGCTCTTTCATCTAAGACACCTGTCAAATTGGCTGAGAGATGTACCGTGTTCATGGAATCAGATCTTGTTTCATACCACCAAAAAGGGGTGGATCAAACAGATCTAATAGCAGGTTTGTGCTATGCCATTGTCCACAATTATCTGAACAGGGTAGTGGAAAAACGTAAGATAGGGCAAAGAGTAATGTTTTTGGGAGGGCCTTCTCTGAACAGAGGAGTTGTTTCCGCCTTTGAGAATGTCCTTGGACGGGGACTCATAGTCCCGCGTAACAGAGAGGTACTGGGGGCATACGGGGCCGCCATAAGTGTTAAGGAAAAAATGGGCCGGGAAAACCTGAGCGAGAGCTCATTCAGGGGGCTTGACAGCGCCATTAATGACAGAATGCAATATGTGGAAAAGGTGTGCCACGCAGACCCAAACTGTCATAACCAGTGTAAACTCAAAATCTATGATTTTGACGGCCGGCGAAGCATCTGGGGTGGTGAGTGCGGACGCTATGAACTGGCTAAAATAAGGGGTTCAAAAAAAGAAAATTACTTCGAATTAAGGCAGGAGATATGGCAAAAATACATGGCCGGAGTATATGAAGAGATTAAGGATGAACCCCTAATGGAAGCAGACAATCGTCCGACTGTTGGCATGCAAAGGGCACTTTACGGACACCAAAGCTCTATCCTGTGGGCCCATTTTTTTGATCAGCTCGGGTTCCGACTTGTGCTTACACCTCCTACCAATACCCATATTTCAAAGGTCGGGATAGAGACAATGACCGCGGAGACCTGCTATCCGGTGAAGGTATCCCACGGCCATGTTAAAGAATTAATCGGCAAGACAAGATATATGTTTTTTCCAAGCATAATCTCAATACCCACACCCGAGGCTTCCGAAGCCGGATTTTATTGCCCGATGGTGCAGGGCAATACCTATATGGTCCGTATGGCCCTTGACATAGACCAGGCTTCAGTTTTAAGCCCTGTTGTGCATTTAAAGTATGATCCCGATACCCTTGCCCTGGAGCTATCAGAACAGATAAAATCCAAGCTTCGCGTGACCAAGAGTGAAATAAAGAAGGCGATATATTTTGCTATTGAGAAAAATGATCAGTTTATAAGGGAGATGTGCAAACGGGGAGAGCAAATCCTTAAGGAACAAGATCCGGGGGTCCCTGTTGTGATTGTTACCGGACGGCCCTATAACCTGTATGATGAAAGGTTGAATTTGAGGTTAGGCCGGAATATGGCCAAGATAGGGGTTATCGCACTGCCAATGGATTTCATTGACGTATCTCGAGTGGATCTTTCAGATTTTCCTTCCATGTACTGGGGGCTCGGGGCACAGATACTGAGGACCGCGAAGTTTATTAAGGGTTATCCGAACTACTTCGGGCTCCATTTGACAAATTTTAGTTGTGGTGCGGACTCATTTATCGAACACTTTTACAGCTATATAATGGGTGATAAGGCCTATCTTATTTTGGAACTGGATGAGCATAGTGCTGTAGCAGGCGTAATGACACGGCTTGAGGCCTATAAGAATGTCGTTGAAAACATAATGCAAAAAATGCACTCAGATTTGAAACAGGATCTGAGAGCGGCGAATTAATATAATGATAACATTTTAGATCTTTAAAAATTCAATAGAAAAGGGCATGGGGATCTCTTTTCAAAAGCCGCATATGCTTACCTTGTTTCATGGAACGGCAGTGAATACTTAAACCTCTGCTTGGGACAGCCCCTGAAGGGCATCTTTGTCGTGGCGTTGGCCTTTACTGCCTGTGCGGTGGCTTAATCTTTGCGGGTCTGGGGGCGTTCGACTATCTCAGCAGAATTTTTGATGCGTCTTTTGAAAAGAGACCCCCATGGCCCTATTATAATCCAAGACTGTTTTTTAAAAATGCTAGGTTGTTTCATAAAATGGAATCAAATAAAGTAATAAATTTTCAATCGCTTTCTCAAAATGTCGGCAGATTCAATCTGAGGAACAAGAAATTTCTGATCCCCCAGATGAACAGGATAGGGAGTCATCTTCTTGCTGCGACTTTCAGAGGGTTTGGAATTGATGCAAAGGTGATGGAAAACGACAAAGGCCTTGACCTCGGCATGGAACATACCAGCGGCAAGGAATGTTATCCCTGCCAAATAACCACGGGCAATATCCTGTATTTCATGCAAAAGGAGGAGGAGAAATTAGGAGACTCTTTTAAGCCGGAAAACTATATTTATTTCATGCCAGAGGCGGACGGACCCTGCCGTTTCGGAATGTACAACAAATACCAGCGGATTGTCCTTGATTCTATTGATAAGCTTGACAGATTGAAAATAGGCTCTTTAAGCACGGATGATGGGTATTCCCTGAGTGGGCTGATTGAAGAGGAACAGGTCAAGGATCTAAGAAAGGCCTCCTATTTTTCTGTGGTGGTGGCCGATATCCTTGACAGGCTACTGTGGAGAATCAGGCCTTATGAGAAAGAGCAGGGAATAGCGGATGACTTTATCGAGAATTCCATGCATGAAATGGAAGATACGTTTGCGGAATACGGACCCGGTAATGAATTTGATAAGATCCTGGGTAAGCTGGAAGATATAGTCCGGGAGGGGAGGGCAATCATTGATCCTGCCATTCCTCCTAAACCTCTAATCGGGATGGTTGGCGAGATTTATTTAAGGACACAGGTTCATGCAAATCAGGATGTGATCAGGGTCCTGGAAAGGTATGGCGCTGAGGTAGTAAATGCCTCTATTTCCGAATGGGTGAATTACACGACATATGATGGATTAAGAGATGCCAAAATAGGTTTAAGGTTGAACCTGAAACAATTCCGCTTAAGGGCTGTGAAGGAACACCTAAAAAAAGCCGTAAGTTTTGGAGCCGAACTATTTTACCAGCAGTCAAAACAAAGGCAGGTCTATAAGCGTGTGAGATCGCTCATCGATCTGGATGAAGATCATAAGGTGGCCCACCTTGAAAAAATACTAAAGGAGCAGGACCTTTTTAGTTTTGATGTGGGTACGGAGGCATGCTTAAGTATTCCCGGGATTGTTGAGTATGCCATGGAAGGATATAACGGCGCAGTGAATGTTTATCCCTTTACCTGTATGCCCAGCACATTAACTTCGGCCATTGTAAGGCCCTTAATGAACAAACTCAGAATTCCTTATTTAGATACACCGTATGATTCGAGTTTCCAGCCGGGCAGGGAAGCGGCCATTCGGACGTTTATGTACCAAGCGCACCAGCATTTCAAACGGAACGGCAGGAAAAAGTTTTCCGGACACAGATGAACACGGATTATCAGGATGATTTGTTAATGGGAGCGACGTAATGACCATAAATGGCACCACGAGATGGAAACTGCATAATGCTTTGAGTAGCAGCGAAGACTGTTTGTAATTGTCTATTTGAATCCGTAAATATTTGCGTCCTAGGGGAGAATTATGGCAAAAAAAATGCTTATTAACGCCGTTGAGGAAGAAGAATACAGGGTGGCTATCCTAAAAGACGGGTTTCTGGATGGATTCTACATCGAAACCACGACGGCGGAACAAAGGATTAGGAATATATACAAGGGGCTTGTGGAGAGAATCGAACCCAGTTTGCAGGCCTGCTTCGTGAATTTTGGAGGTGATAGGAACGGGTTTCTGCAGGTGAGTGAAGTCCATCCTGAGTATTATTTGCATGCCCCTGAGGTGTCGGAGGAACAGACTCTGCCTCGGATTGAGAAAGCTATGAAAGAGAGACAGGAACTGCTTGTCCAGGTTACAAAAGAGATGCCGGGTCGAAAGGGAGCCCATTTGACCACCTATCTTTCCCTGGCAGGTCGGTATCTCGTTCTGACTCCGGGGAAGACAACTGGCGGGATTTCAAAAAAGATAGAGGATGATAAAGAGCGGCTCCGGCTTAAGTCAATAATGAATCAGTTAACTCTCCCGGCAGGAATTGGGTATATTGTCAGAACTGCGGCTCTGAAACAGAACAAGAGGGTACTTTCAAGAGATCTTGGTCGGCTCTTGAGGATGTGGAAGGACATCCGCAGAAGGGTAAAAGAAGCCCCGGCACCCTCCCTTGTTCATAAGGAACAGGACGTTTGCCTCAGGACCCTTCGCGATTACTTTACCAGTGAAATTAAAGAGGTGCTGGTGGATGACAAGAAAACGTTTTATAAGGTGAAGGATTACATGAAGGTAATATCACCAAGGCACCAGAGGCATGTCAGACTATACAAGCAAAAACGTCCTATTTTTGCCCACTATGAGATAGAAAAACAAATAGAGACCATTTTCGGAAACGAAGTGTCTCTCAAGTCAGGCGGCTCCGTTGTCATAGACCAGACCGAGGCGTTGATTTCTGTTGATGTGAACTCTGGACGCGGAAGGGGAGAAAAAGATGTTGAGAGCACGGCCTTCAGGACCAATCTCGAAGCTGCTTCGGAAATCGCACGCCAGCTTCGTCTGAGAGATATAGGCGGTCTTGTGGTCATAGATTTCATTGATATGAGGGACAAAAAACACATCAGGGAGATCGAGAGGTTGTTGCGTGAGAAGACAAAAGAAGATCGCGCCAAAATTGATACCTCCCACATATCTAAATTTGGTCTCCTTGAACTCTCCAGACAGAGACTGAGACCTTCCATAGAGTCCAGCAGTTACCAGACATGTAGTTATTGCCAGGGACGGGGCCTTGTATTATCTGTCGAATCCGCTGCGGTGTCTTTTTTACGCCAGATCTGGATGGGTATGTCAGGAGAAGGGATTGCCGAGGTCCAGGGAGTACTGCCTTTGGAGGTCAGCAGCTATCTTCAGAACAAGAAGAGAAAGGAACTCGCAGAGCTTGAGTTCCGATATGGCGTTAACATTGTTTTGCGTGGCGATCCTTCTCTTCCCCCTGGGGGAGGGAAACTGAAATTTGCAAAGGAAAACGATGCTATAACGAGCTGATATGTCTGGCCTGTCCGTTGTTTACTGTATAAAACCGTGTGCTTTACTCTTCCTGGGGAGTCTAATGATGCATAAGCCCGGTTTTTGTGCGCCCAAAATGCTTTTTTCATGATAATGACGGACCACTGACAATTATGTTCAACAACATTATTTACTTTATTATCGTCCTCCTTATTTTCAGCCTCAACTATCCAGACAGCTCACCGGAAAATTCCCTCTTTTTTTTACTAATCATCCTCTGGCTTACCTGGCTGATCTTCGCTGGATTCTGCTACTGGGGATTTCGGGATATCAGGAGACTTTTCAATAATGATATCCATCACAAAAGGAATGATGGCGGTGTGACCGGCCAATACAATAAATTGATTGCCAGGCTTTCAGCAATGGCAATTTTTCTGTTCGCACTGGACGTCTATTTCCTTAACCTGAAGCATTGGCTTCAGACAATTCCGGGGATTGAAAGGCTGTCCGTACTGCAGGGTCTCTTAGCCCTGTCTCTCTTTTTGTTTTATCTCAGTACGATCTGGTATTTTGCTTATCCGGCATACAAGGCAGTTTTCCGCGCGAAAATTACAAGACAATCCTATATCCTTTCCAATTTCAGGATTAATCTTCCAATCCTTTTTCCTTGGTTTGTTCTTTCCTTAGCGTATGATGTGATGCTTCTTGCCCATTGGAGCGGGCCTAACGGTTTTCTGGACAGTATTGAAGGACAAATTGTATTTTTTTCATGTTTTCTTATCCTGCTTATGGTTTTTATGCCCGCATTCATCCAGCACTGGTGGGGGTGCAAGCCAATCAGGTCATCGGAAAAGGGCCGGAAACTGGAGGAATTCCTCCATGAGAAAGGCTTCAGATACCGTCGTCTCTTGAACTGGCCGATTTTTGAGGGGAAAATGATGACCGCGGGGATAATGGGTATTCTTCCCAGATACAGGTACCTTCTAATTACTGATTCGCTTTTGGAATACCTGTCTGCAGAAGAACTAAAGGCCGTGCTGGCCCACGAGATGGGACATGCCAAATACCGACACCTCCTTTTATATATTGTCTTTTTTGTGGGTTTTATGGTGCTTTCTACCGGGCTATTTGATCTTTTTTTCTACCTCTTTTACGGACATCCCCTTTTTATGAATATGCTTTCCCATGGGGATTCTCAGGCAGTAAGCCTTTTTTATATGATTATGTCAGCTCCCATGCTTATTTGCCTTTTTGTTTATTTTCGCTATGTCATGGGTTTTTTTATGCGCAATTTCGAACGTCAGGCGGATCTCTATTCAGCCGAGACCATGGGTAGTCCCGAACCGGCAATCAGTTCATTGGAAAAGATCGCTGAACTTAGCGGAAAAAGCAGGGACCTCCCCAGCTGGCACCATTTCAGCATCAGGGAGAGAGTGGACACCCTCTGGCGAACCCTCAGAGATCCGGGTCTTGTCAGGCGGCATAACAGGTTTGTTGCTGTTTCCTTTTTGATATTTTTGATCTTTCTAGGCGGGCTGGGGTATTTCTTGAATTTCAGCACCATAAAAAAAAATCTGACCTATGAATTAGTCGGAAAGGAGCTGAACCAGCGGCTTCTGAAGGAGCCGGGCAACATAGAACTTTACCAGGGGCTGGCAATGGTCTACCAGCATCTGGGCAGAAATGAAAAGGCTATTGAGACCTATAAAAGGATCCTTGACCTGGATGCAAACCACGCGGTCTCCCTGAATAACCTGGCCTGGCTTCTGGTTACTGTGCCCGATGAAGAACTGAGAAATCCGGGCCGTGCCCTTGATCTGGCCAAGAAGGCTGTGGGGATCGAGAGATCCCCTGTATTCCTTGATACACTTGCGGAGGCCTACTATGTTAACGGGCTTATCCGGGAGGCTGTAAGGACTATTAGAGAGGCGATTGCCCTTACAACTGAAAATAGGGGATATTATGAAAAACAGCTGAAGAAGTTTTTGGGATCATCCGGCAAATGAGCACCGCGAAACGGTTTAGACATTGAGTTGACAGATAGGAAGACCGCTTCAACCTTCAACCTCGCAATAATGGGTTGTCCTGAGGCGTACTCATTAACTGGATGAAACAGTTTTTGGATTCCAGAAACAGATAGAATAAGAGGGTTGTCACGCCCTCCCTGCTGCTTGCCCGCCGTCTTTCTGGCGGGTCTGCTGCAACAGAATGAAGTGGATACCATTGGTCCGTGGCCGTGCAGACCACGACTCGGGCCGCGGCACGGGGCAGAGGGGTTTTTATCCGAAAGATGCGTCCTTT
>CAZENC010000021.1:0-18208 GCA_964513115.1 uncultured Desulfobacteraceae bacterium
CTCATCTGTCATATTTTCAACACGCTCATCCCTCACCTTGTAATCCGCTCTGGCCCTCTTGGTCAGCTTGTCTACTTCCTTCTTTTCCGTGTAAAGGGTTACCTGCACCTTATCAAGGATACTCCCAAAGTCCTGGTGGAGCTTGGCATGCAGAATTGTGCCGATATCCTTGAGCGTAAAGCCTTTGTCAACAGCATTCTGACTCACCCTGATCCAGGAGATATCCCTCTGCCCGATATGCATAATGTACTGGGCGTAGTTGATCAGATGGTGGATCTGCCTTTCCAAGATCGGCTCAAAGTCCAGTTGCATCTCGCGGCCGGCCACCTGCACATAAATACCTAATGGCAGATTATCGCCCTTTTTGATATCCTGCACATCCTTACCAATAACCTCCACCTTGCCATCATCGATCTCATTCATCTCGGCCATCTTGCACAGCTCAGTGCACTGGGTCTTGCTGCCCCCCATCTCAAGGTAAAGATCATCCTTTCTCACCCGCTCGCCTTCAAAGGCCGGGCCATAGGAAAGCGGAATATCTATCTCGCTGATGGTGACCTTAAGGCCCCTTATTTCAATGGATTTCTGGGTAATCTCATCGTGCGCCACATTGGATACAATGTGCTCATAGGTACAGATGCCTGTGGGCAATATCTCCGGGATATCCGTATCCGCAATGGTCGGAAAGCCCCAGTTAATGGCACCTGCCGCATTGGCCGCCCATTCCGCATTAACATCTCCCAATGCGTTTACAAAGGCAAAAATACGGTCTTTCTGGTAGGCCAACATCCTCTTATAATCACCCGGGGCTATCCCTCCAAAAGACATGCCGGCCCTGTTGGCAAACCCAACAGCAAACACGGCCGCCGATATGTCCGGCCCAAAGGATACCAGCCGGGTGTTCCATCCTATCTGAACCCCTTCCTGTATCAACTGCTCCGCAAAGGTAGTTCCGCTCTGGTTTGCTGCCATAAAAACATATATACTCTTTTTCTGGTATTCCTCGGCGATCTTTTTTGCCGTTGCAGAATCCGGGGCAGCGCCCACAATGGCCGCAAATCCTGGCGCCGTGCCGTCCACAAACTCCACGCCCCGCTTTCTCATGATCGCGTCATCGGCCGCGCCCAACCAGATCTTCCCGTTTTCCACGTCCGGGTCTTCAACCTCGGGCTGATAAAAATCCGGGTCTTCCACATACCGGATAGCCTCCACAATCTCCTCGGCGAAAATCGCCCCCATGCCTGCATCCAGAATTGGACCGAGATAGGGGAGATTACAATCGTTCTTAATATGGGGTGGCAAAAGGGCCCTTGAGAAATCCATGACCTGTTTGGCAGAATCCAGGTCTGTCACCTTGATGCCGGTCAGCGAATAGATGACCGGCAGATAATAAGCTGTATTGGGGAACTCCAGTTTTTGTGCTCCTCCATATTTTTCCAGGGCCTCCGCGTATTTTCCTTCTGCCTTGGACACGATATTATATGCGCCCTGGACTACTGCAAATGCTACCATCTTTGACATAATCTGTTTCCTCCCTTCTTAAGAGGTGTTTTTTGTTTTACGCTGCTTCCAGCTCTCGGCGATCGTCCATGCTCATGAGAACTCTCTCTCGGGCCTTGTCAATACCAAGCGCCTTACGCTTCTTATCAATGTGGGCGATCATCTTATGGGCATGCTTAATTGGATCCACTTCAAGATCCCACATACCGCCGTATAAATCTTCCAGTTTATTGTAAAGATAGTCTTCAAATATGGGCGAACCACTTACTGGCATTGTTACCCCGAAGACCGTGTAAACACCCGCTGTTACGAAATAATGCCCTATGCTTATGGCCTTTTCACTCATCCATTCCGGCGCTGATCCGGCAGCGGGGAGATCACTTATATCATTTCCCAGGCCCCCTGCCTTTACCACTTCGGTGGCCGCTAAAAGTATCCTGCTGTTATCAACACATGACCCCATATGCAGTACCGGCGGGATACCCACGGTCTCGCAGACTTCTGCCAATCCCGGACCGCAATAGACCTTTGCGGACTCAGGAGTCAGAAGGCCTGCCTTGGCGCAGGCAATGGCGTTACATCCTGTAGTAAGTACGATTACATCATTCTTGATCAATTCCTTGACAACTGCGACATGCCCCGCATCCAGCGAGGTTCGGGCGTTGTTTCACCCAACCACGCCGCCGATACCCCGTATACGGCCATTAATGATGTTGTCATTGAGGGTGTAATAGGATCCCCGAAAGGTCCCACCTAAGTGATATTCGACCGCTTCGTAACTGAAACCAGCGATCAAGTCATGCTTTTCATCAGGGATTATGACTTCTTTTTCCCTTTTTGGGAAATTTTCGATTGCAGTCGTTACAATCTTTTTGGCATCCTCAAACGCGGTATGCTCATCAAATTCGATATGGATTGTATCGCCCGATTCGATCCTTGCCCTCGGGTTTGTGGTAATTATCTTTGTATGAAAACACTGGGCCACGTTTGCGATGTTTTCCATGATACACTGTACGTCCACCACCATGGCGTCCACCGCGCCGGTGACAATTGCCAATTCCTGCTGCAAAAAGTCACCGCAAAGCGGGATTCCGTGCCGCATAAGAAGCTCATTTGCCGTACAGCAGATGCCGCTTAACTGAATCCCGTTCGCGCCATTCTTTTTGGCCAGTTCCACCAATTCAGGAAGCTCCGCCGCTTGAACGATCATCTCGCTCAAAAGCGGCTCATGTCCATGAATCACTATGTTTACATGGTCCTCCTTCAAAACGCCAAGGTTTGCGGAACTTTTCACTGGATAGGGACAACCAAAAATCACATCCTGCAAGTCGGTTGCTATCATGGATCCTCCCCACCCGTCTCCGATTGCGGCCCTGCTGCACTGTTGCACGAGGTTTTCATAGTGCTGGTCCACGCCGATATGGGTCCTGTGCATTATCTCCACGATCTCCCGGTCAATTCCTCTTGGAAGAACGCCTAATTTTTTCCAGAGTTCAACGCGAGGCGCTGGTGCCCTCAGGGCCGTGCATACCACGCCGTTTTGCTGTCCAAACTGGGCCAAGGCATTTTCGCCAACTTCCACTGCAATCTCGTCAATATCGCGATCTAAGATTTCACCGTTTTCACCCTCAACAGTTATATCCACACCATAATCGGGTGCAATCTCAAGGAGCTTCTTTGTGTCCTTTATATGATAGTCGGCCGTCTCTTTCCTGGCTGCAGCCAGAAATGCCTCTGCCACTCCCCTGCCGTGGTCTGAATGGGCCGCCGCACCTCCTGCAACCATCCTTGCGAAGTTTCTTGCCGCAATGGTATGTGCCGTGGCACCGCAAAGGCCTTTCCTTGTATCCTCACCTTCGATCCCGCCCTTTGGCAACGGCAGCCTGCACGGCCCCTGCGCGCAATTCTTACAGCAGGTACCCTGTGCGCCTATATTACAAGGTTTCATGGTCTGGGCCCTGTCAAAGATGGTCTCAACTCCCATCTCTCTGGATCTTGTGATCATCTGCTGGCTTGCCACATCAAGAGCCAATTCCTCCGGCTTTGGTGGCTTTTTCTCCTTTTTTGCAACTTTTGCAACAACATTTTTTACTTCTTCCGTAGCCATTGTGAGGTTCCTCCTCTTTATTGAATTTGCGTCTTACTTAGACGCGTTTATGTATGCGGTCAACATTCATCATCAGCTTGTCCACCAGGTTAAGCTGATTTTCTGCTGCCGTTTTTGGTCTCTTCTTCCCCTTGCGTAATTTTGGTTTAGCTTCTTGCTTTTTCATTATTAGACTCCCAGGCTTGATTACGGATTAATCCTTGAATCTTTAATTACGCACGCTTGTGTATACGATCCAGATTCTGACTTAATTTTTCTATTAAGCCTAACTGGACTTTTGCTGCTGTCTTTGTAATTTCAACTTCTTCCACGGCCTGCTTCTCTGCCTCATGCTTCTCTCTTTCCAAGGCCCTCTGATATCTCAAGGCCTGCAGGTCCTCGGTTTCCTTGGCTTTTACTTCTTCCTTGGCCTTGGCTTCTTCCCTTGCTTTGGCTTTGGCCTCTGCCTCCGCCTTGGCCTTGGCCTCTGCCTCCGCCTTGGCCTTGGCTTCTTCCTCTGCTTTGGCCTTTGCCTCTTCCTCGGCCTTTGCTTCTGCTTCTGCTTGCGCCTTGGCCTCTGCTTTGGCTTTCACATCGGCTTCGTCCCTCACCTCGGGCTTCACCTCAACAACCTTCTTTTCCTCTTTTGGTTTAGGTGTGGGCTTTTCCTCTTTCTTCTCCGGCTGCTCGGCAGCCGCCTTTTTCTCAGGTTTGGCCGCCTTTGCTTTTGGAGCAGCTTCCTCTTTCGGTTTGGCAGCTTTTGCCTTCGCAGTCGCCTCTTCAACGCCAAAATCAAGATTCGGTTCCGGTGAAAGAGAGAGAATATCGACCTCTTTGGCCTCCAGGTTCTTTGTTATACCCTGCACATCACTGGCCATACCCCCGTTCATCATCAGATCGATAAATGCCCTGCTAAGACGCACTGTCTCGGGGTGCCTCAGAATCAAAACATCAGATCCACCCATAAGATAACAGACGGCTGCAACGCTCTCCATAAGAATAGCCCGTCGCTCAGGATCTCCAAATGTCGGAGCGTCTTCGATAGGCTGGCCCGCCTCCTTACATTTCCAGACCTCGTTCCCAATATTGCTTATCATTGGGGCCTGTAGCTTATCGTCTTCCTGGGTCAGTGCTGCCATTCCTATACGTTCCATGACAGAATAAGAGTATTCCATTCCGTATCCCAGTCCACCTGTAGTCGGGTCAATGATTATCTTGTCCAGCGGTACACCCAGGTTGCCGAGCAGGATATTCAACTGCTTGGCCAGATTCACATCAATAGGCGATGATGATACAATGCAATGACCATAACCCAGCGCGCTGGCGCCCACTCCCTTATGATTTGCTTCTTCAACCGGGCCGAGGGCGAGGTTTTTACCTTCACACATTTCCGAAATTTTCTTTAATACTTCTTCATCTTTATCGTTATTTGCGGTACCCCACAAAATTAGCGGCACATCAACGGCATCCGACACCTTTTTTGCCACTTCCGCCGCCTCATCCGCCCCACGGTCCATCCCGTTGGGATCGGTACTCTTTAGCTGAAGAACAATCATGTCTGCGCCATATTCTTCGACACACTTCTTGGCCCAGGCTTCGGGCGAGGAAATGACGTCCTTAAATGGCTCTACAGCGGCAGCAGGCCACTCGTCGGAAGGGTCATAATCCCAGATTTCCATTGCAATCTTCGGGGCATTAGGCATTTTCCCCTCAAAGAGATGAAATGGGTATGCATCTTTTCCTCCGACCTTAACAGCGCCAGAACCCGTTCCTACGGTAGTTTCTCCAATTGTTCCTGAATAGGGCTGTTTGGGAATTTCAAAGGCCAATTTGTATCCCTCCTTCTTAATTTAGATTTGATTTTGAGAGTCTTGGGAAAATCGGCAGAGATACTTCTACCGCATTCCTTAACTCAATTTAAATTACTAATCTTTCCGGGCAGGAAAAAGGCCCCAGGGAAAAATTATCTATCATGAATTGTGAAAAAAATAACAAAAAAGGGCAAAAAAAATCCTCTAAAATTGGATCTTTAATCGGTGTAAATTAGATTAACCCGCATTGCTTGTCAAGTAATTTTTGCAGTAATTCAAGCGAGTTTTTTCATCTTGCACGAATTCAACATATTGTATTATTTATGAGAAATGATCAATATATTGTGTTATTCAGAAAGCATTTTATCAAAAATTCTGTACGACGCAGCTACCGCTCGATTGTCTTTTTGCAACTCCGCCGTCGGCCTTCCAGTCAGGTCGAACTCCTGGAGGTCGGCATCCTCGGGCACTGTCCCTAAAAGAACCAGTTCATATCGCTTTACCATCTCATTGATGCCGTTTTCCTGTCCTTCTCTGGCTTGATTGACTACCAGCAGCTTGCGGTCTATATTCAAGCCCAGCTCATCTGTTAGTTCTACTATTCTTGCCGCAGCTTGAATCCCACGGCGTGTGGGATCGGACACTACAAGTAGCACGTCAATATTGTTGGTAGTAAGCCGACTGATGTGTTCCATTCCCGCCTCATTATCCATTACCAAATAATCATAATTCCTCATCAATTTATCAAGATACATCGTAAGGAGTGAATTCGCGGCACAATAGCACCCAGCTCCCTCAGGCCTTCCCATAACAATGAGATCAAAACCGGAGGCTTCAACAACAGCCTCTTGTAATTTCATCTCCATGAATACATCCTTAGTCATACCCGTGGCTACGCCCTTCTTCATTTCCTCCCTGGCATCCCCCAAGGTCTCCTCCACTTCAAGACCTAAAACCTCGTTCAAGTTGGCATTTGCGTCTGCATCAACCGCGAGGACAGGTGTTTTTCCTTTTTCAACAAGATACTTGATAAGAAAGCCGGCAATGGTCGTTTTTCCTGTACCCCCCTTACCTGCGAGGGCTACTGAATAACTCATGATTCCCCCTCTAATTATTAAAGAGTTTTTGGTTGATATTTAAGTAAAATTTTTCTAATATTCATATATTATTGAAAATCAACAGCCTCCGCAACTAATTGTTATGCTTGACAAAAAAAATGCTTGGCAACAAATAACATCAAGTCTTGAAGCTGACGTCTCAAGGTCAGAGTTTAAGACATGGTTCTCTAATACAGCGCTAAGGCGCTTAGAGCCGAACCTCGCCGTAATAGAGGTTCCAAACAAGTTCGTTGCCGGCTGGCTACGAGAAAATTATATCAGTCAAATCCAAAATTCGTTCAAGAGTAATCTGAACATAGTGCCTGAAATCAGTTTTACGTTCGGTATGATGTCTGCCCCCGACTGCGCACCTGATTATAACCACGAAGTCGGCCAAGAACCAGTATATAACACAGGTCACGCGTTGAATACCTTGTTGACATTCAACAACTTCATCATAGCCGGAAGCAACCGATTCGCATACACATGTGCATTAGCGGTAGCAAAAAATCCCTCTCATCAATACAATCCTCTATACATCTTCAGCAACCTAAGTCTAGGTAAGACACACCTCCTAAATGCCATAGGTAATCACATCCACCAAAACAACAGATCTTTTAACATAAAATATATTACTGCAAATCAATTCATTTCTAATTTCTCGTTTTGCCTAAAAAAGGAAAATTTGGCTGAATTTAGGGATAAGTACAGAAATATTAACCTTCTCCTACTTGATGATATTCACATGTTAGCTGGTCGTGAGAAATGCCAATTAGAATTTATCTCACTTTTTAACTCGCTTTACGAGGCTAAAAAACAGATTGTTGTCGCGGCCAACAAACCACCGACACAGATCAAAAACATACTTCCCCAACTCACGTCCCGGCTTGAATGGGGTCTTCTTTCTGAAATTGACGTGCCCAATCAAAACACAAAAATGAAGATTATTAAAAATATATCAAAAAAATCAAAACTTTATATCCCCGACGATGTGATATTCTTCCTGGCAAACGCTACCAATAACTTAAAAACCATTACTCAGTACTTGGTCAGCTTGGAAACACATGCATCGTTTTACAATCGTGAAATCGATATGTCCACCGTTAAATCTATCATTAAAAACAGGCAGTATAACAAGGTAAGCGTGGACGATATACAGAAGTTGACAACAGGTTATTTCAATATCTCCCTGTCAGACCTCCTGTCAAACAAGAAGACACGGAAGTTTTCTTACCCGAGACAGATGGCCATGTATCTTACCAGGAGGTTAACTGACTTATCCTTTAAAGAAATAGGGAAAGCGTTTGGAAATAAGGACCATTCAACAGTAATATATGCGGTAAAACGCATTGAAGGGGAGAAAGACGTTAAAAAATCAGTTTCGGATGATATTGATAAAATACAGAATTATCTTTCATAACTCGTAATGGTTTTCTATTATTAACAGATTAATATTTCTATGTTTTTATGTTTTTTTTACATGCTTTGAATTATATTCTATAATTTGTTGAAAAGCCTATTTTATGTGTAGGCAGAGCTATTATCGATTGAAAATCTGTAAAAAACACTCAAGAAAAACACTAGCAATTTTTCTTGTTATTTTAATTAAATACATAAATATTCGACAAATAAACACACCTATTTATTATTATTGTTTTTTAAATATATTTTAAATAAAATAAATAAAAGATAAACTCATTTTATTGGAGGCAGATATGGAAATAAAAATTGACCGAGATCACCTCTTTAGATGTATTTCAAGGGTTCAGAGCATTATTGAAAAGAGAAGTAATATGCCGATTCTCTCTACGATCCTGCTAAATGCCACCGGAACTGATCTTAATATTTCTGCAACTGACCTTGAACTCGGATTTCAGCAAGTAGTACCTGCTGAGATAATCCAAGAAGGAACCATAACTATTTCGGGAAGGAAATTATTTGAGATTTTGAAGGAAAGTAATAGACCTACTTTCCACATAAAGGAGAAACAAAATAATTGGGTCTATATTGCTGATGATATTGCAAGATTTGATCTTGCGTGTCTACCAGCGGACGAATACCCGACCTTTGTTGAACCAGAAGGGGTGGTAATGGTTGACGTGGAAGGAGAAAGTTTAAGTGAAATGATTAATAAAACTATTCATTCTGTTACCATGGAAGAGGCAGGATTTAAACTCTCAGGTATATTCACTGAGAAAGTGGTTCATGAAGATAACAGCTTTTTGAGAATGGTGGCTACTGACGGGCACCGTCTATCTATGGTAGACAAGGCAATTACCAACGTTGAATCACTGGATTTTGGAAATGGGGTTATGATTCCAAAAAAAGGTATGACCGAACTGAATAAACTGGCTTCTGAAGAAGGGCCTATGAAGATAGGGTTCAAAAAGAAAAACTGTATTGCAAAAAAGGACAACGCCTTTCTCGTGATTCGTCTACTTGAAGCCAAGTTTCCGGACTATCACGCAGTACTCCCAAAAGAAGAAAAGGAAATAATACATGTGAACAGGATTTCTCTATTAGAGGCAATGAGAAAAATGCTTATCCTGAGTAATGAACGCTACCGGGCAGTAAAAATTTCACTGGAGAACAATACAATGGAACTGGTTTCCACAAATCCCGATCTTGGAGAAGTACAGGAAAACATTAAGGTTGAATACAATGGTGAGCGTTTTGAGGCTGGATTTAATCCCAGATATTTTATAGATGTACTTCAGTCCATGGAAAGTGAGGTTGTCTCTATGGGTTTTATTGACAATTCAAAACCCTGTATCCTAAAAGGGGAATCAGATATGGGTTTCTTGGGTTTAATTATGCCGATGAGGGTTTAGAATGAAACAGGAAAATACAACTTATGTCGCTTCCGATATTAAGGTCTTGGAGGGCTTGAGTGCAGTCCGAAAAAGGCCCGCAATGTATATTGGAAATACTGCATCTGAAGGTCTCCATCATCTTGTATATGAGGTCGTTGATAACAGTATAGATGAGGCACTCGCGGGATACTGCGACTACGTGGATGTACAGGTATTGAATGATAACAGCGTGGTTATTGTTGATAACGGCAGGGGCATTCCTGTGGATCTGCATAAGACCGAAAACATGTCGGCCCTGGAAGTTGTTATGACCAAACTGCATGCCGGAGGCAAGTTTGATAACAAGGCATATAAGGTTGCGGGTGGACTTCACGGTGTCGGGGTCTCTGTGGTGAATGCCCTATCCAGTTATTTGGAAGTGGAAGTTTATCGGGATGGGAAAATTCATTTTCAGCGTTACGAAAGAGGTAAGGCGACAAATGAACTCAAGATAATAGGAGCCACAAAAAAAACTGGCACGAAAATCCGATTTATGCCTGACCAGAGTATTTTTGAGAACATAAATTTTGATTTTGAGATACTCGCAAAAAGGATGCGAGAACTTTCCTTTCTTACAAAAGGTGTAAAGATAAAGATTTCCGATGAAAGGACCGGAAGGAAGAAGGATTTTATCTATAAAGGTGGAATAACGTCCTTTGTGGAATACCTGAATAAGAACAAAGAGGTTCTCCATAGAAAACCTATTTCAATATCAGGTGAAAAAAATGGCGTTATAATGGAGATTGCAATTCAGTACAATAGTTCTTACAAGGAAAATTTATTCACCTTTGCCAATAACATAAATACAAGGGAAGGGGGTAGCCATCTCATAGGGTTTAAATCAGCCCTGACAAGGAGTATCAATCAGTATCTACAAAATTCGCCTTTGGCCAAAAATTTTAGAGAAAAACTCTCAGGGGAGGACGTAAGAGAGGGTTTGGCAGCGATCATCAGCATAAAACTGCCGGATCCTCAGTTTGAAGGACAGACCAAGACCAAACTAGGAAACAGTGAAGTAAAAGGTCTCGTAGAGACGCTGGTAAATGAGGGCTTAAGCAGTTTTTTCGAAGAAAATCCATCAGTTATAAAGGCTATTCTGTCAAAGGTAATTGATGCAGCACGTGCGAGGGAGGCCGCAAGAAAGGCGAAGGAGATAGCAAGGCGAAAGGGTGTCCTTTCAGACCACTCCTTACCCGGAAAATTGGCCGACTGCCAGGAAAGGGATCCCGGACAAAGCGAGATTTTCATAGTTGAGGGGGATTCAGCCGGAGGTTCGGCGAAACAGGGAAGAGACAGAAGGTCTCAAGCCATTTTACCCCTGAAGGGTAAGATTTTAAATGTGGAAAAGGCCCGGTTTGATAAGATGATCTCAAGCGAAGAGATCCGAACCATGATTGCCGCCCTGGGCACGGGTATTGGTGATGAGGATTATGACATTGATTCGCTCAGATATCACAAAGTTATTATCATGACCGATGCGGATGTGGATGGTGCGCACATCAGGACGCTACTGTTGACATTCTTTTTCAGGCAGATGCCGGATCTTATTGAAAATGGATATCTCTATGTTGCTCAACCACCGCTATACAGGGTACTGGCTGGAAAAAAGGAACTGTTCCTCAAGGATGACGATGAATTTCATGCTTTTATGTTAAAAAGGATTTCCGAGAATGAAAAAGTACGGTTAGAAAGCGGTCAGTATGTTTCAGGCCCCAGGCTTTCGAAGCTCTTAAATGGGGTTATTAAATTTTATGAAAGTCTCAGTAAGCTTACAAGAAGGGGGTACAATCAGAGGTTTATTGAATTTCTCGTTGCAGAAGGTGCGACGGACAAGCGTATGTTTAAGAAAGAAGAATTTATGAAAGGCCTTTTTGAGCGACTTCAAGATAACAGATTTAGGGTAACGGATGTTAATCTAGATGAAGAGGGCGGGTATTATGAATTTACCGTAACGGAAACGCAAAACGGTGGCCAGACCTCTGCAGTGAACTGGGAGTTTTTGAGCTCTCCCGAATTGAGGCAATTAACGGGAATGTCCAAGGAATTCAGCGATATAAAAAAAGGTGGCTACGCGATTACAGGTGACGGTGAAGGGAAAAAAATAGAAGAACCCCAGCAGCTTTTAAACGAGTTAATGGAAAGAGCCAAAAAAGGTCTGACAATTCAGCGATATAAGGGTCTCGGGGAAATGAATCCAGGGCAGTTGTGGGCAACAACAATGGATCCCGAAAAAAGGACATTACTTAAAGTGCAGATAAAGGATTGGGTAGAAACCGATGACATATTTACTGTCCTTATGGGAGATAAGGTGGAGCCAAGGAGGGAGTTTATTCAGAATAACGCCCTGGAAGTGACAGAGCTGGATATATAAAATCGCGAAGCGATTTTATTATGGAGAATCGAAATGATTGCGGAACTAAAAGCCCATAGCGTCAACATAGAAGATGAGATGAAGAAATCTTATCTCGAATACTCGATGAGTGTGATAGTGGGGAGGGCATTGCCGGACATTAGGGATGGTCTCAAGCCGGTTCACCGGCGTGTCCTGTACGGTATGCAGGACCTAAAAAATTACTTTAACAGGCCATACAAAAAGTCTGCCAGGGTGGTCGGAGATGTAATCGGGAAATACCACCCGCATGGAGATGCTGCAGTTTACGATACCATTGTACGGTTGGCCCAAGATTTTAGCATGAGGTACCCCCTGATAGATGGTCAGGGCAATTTTGGATCCGTTGACGGGGATCCGCCGGCCGCCATGCGTTATACGGAAGTTAGGATGACGCGGTTAGCGCAGGATTTTCTTTCAGATATTGAGAAAGAAACAGTGGAGTTTGTCCCAAATTATGATGATTCCATGTCTGAACCCATCATCCTGCCAACTACTATACCGAACCTGTTGATTAACGGTTCTTCTGGAATCGCAGTTGGCATGGCAACTAATATCCCGCCACACAATTTGTCCGAAGTATGCAATGCGATTATTAAAGTAATTGAAAATCCCGAAATTGAACTGGAAGATCTGATAGAAATTATTCCAAGTCCGGACTTTCCCACGGCGGGATTTATACTTGGGAAAAAGGCTGTTAATGAGGCATACAGGACAGGCAGGGGGATTATTAAGGTCAGGGCAAGGGCATTTGTTGAGAAGATCGGAAAACAACGGGAAAGGATCGTTGTTTCTGAGATACCTTACCAGGTGAACAAGGCAAAGTTGCTTGAAAAGATTGGGGAGCTGGTCAGGGAAAAGAAGGTAGAAGGTATCTCCGATATCAGGGATGAGTCGGACAGGGACGGGATGCGTATCGTAATAGACATAAAAAGGGACGGAAAGGCCCTGGTAATTCTTAACCGCCTATATAAGTTTACTCAGATGGAGACGTCCTTCGGGATCATCCTGTTAGCCATAGTGAACGGGCGACCCCAGACTCTGACACTCAAAGAGATCCTTGAACACTTTGTGGCGCATCGCAGAGAAATAATTGTAAGGAGGACGGTTTATGAATTAAAGAAGGCTGAAGAGCGCGCCCATATACTCGAGGGCCTGAAAAAGGCACTGGATTTCTTAGATGATGTGATAGAGTTGATCAGGTCTTCCTCCGATCCCAAAGAGGCAAAGACCAGGCTGACGTCCGATTTTGATCTATCTGACCTTCAGGCTCAGGCAATCCTGGACATGAGGCTTCAGAGATTGACCGGGCTTGAGCGGGAAAAGATCAATGCCGAGTACAACGACTTGATCAAAAGCATTGCCCGATTTAAGGCAATTCTGGACAGTCAGACCATGGTCCTGCAGATCATAAAAGATGAGACAAAAGAGATTCGTGATAAATACGGGGACGATCGCAGGACTGAGATCCTCGAAGATGAAGGCGATATTGACCTGGAGGACCTGATAGCGGAAGAAGATATGGTCGTGACCATGAGCCACGACGGATATATCAAGCGGAATCCAATCAGTCTTTACAGGGCACAGCGCCGGGGTGGCAAAGGACTGACCGGTGTGAAACCCAAGGCAGAGGATTTTGTTGAACACCTTTTTGTTGCGTCTTCACATGATTATCTGCTGTTTTTTACCAATAAGGGGCGGGTTTACTGGAAAAAGGTCCATGAGATCCCAGAGGGCGGTCGTGTGTCCCGGGGAAAGGCCATTGTAAACTTCTTGGATCTGAAACGTAGCGAACGGGTGGCCACAACACTATCAGTAAGGGATTTTGAAGAAGCGAAATATGTGGTTATGGCTACGAAAGAGGGACTGGTTAAGAAGACGGAGTTGGAATCATACAGTCATCCCAGATCTGCGGGGATTGTCGCGTTAAAGATAAGGGACGAGGACGAGTTGATAGGTGTGCGGGTGACCAGTGGAGAGGATGATATTTTTCTTACTACCAGTCTGGGAAAATCGATCCGATTTCATGAATCCGATCTAAGGGCTATGGGAAGGGTTGCTGCAGGAAATATAGGGGTAAGGATGGAGCCCGGAGATAAGGTTGTGGGAATGGAGACGCTTCGTGAGGGAGCGACGATTCTGACCGTAACTGAAAACGGCTATGGCAAAAGGACGCTGACGGATGAGTACCGCAGTCAGACAAGGGGAGGCAAGGGTATTCTGACCATAAAGACGACGGAGAGAAACGGACCCGTGGTATATGCCTATCAGGTAACCGATCAGGATCAGTTGATGATAATTACCGGGCACGGGAAGATAATACGGTTGAGGGCCGCGGACATCTCGGTTATTGGACGGAATACGCAGGGGGTCACACTCATTGATCTTGGAGAGGGAGAAAAGGTCGTGGGTGTGGCAAAGGTTATGGATGAATAATTGTGTGGATGCAAATAAAACAGGTCTAGAATGTAAGCAAGGACAAACGCTGGACCTATTTGATAATAGATAAAGGCAAAATGCGTTTTTATACCAGTTATTCATCGTTCGATGGTCCTCAAGAGGGCTGATTTCGTGTTGGGGAAAAGAAGAGGTTGACATTGGCCAGATCCGGTATAAATAAAATTGCCGTAATCGGTGCGGGTAGCTGGGGAACGACACTTGCCAATCATCTAGCCCGAAAGGGGCTTAGTGTGAATCTTTGGGTCAGGGAAGAGCAAGTTTTCGAGCAGATAAAAAATGAACGGATGAACAAGGTTTTTTTGCCCGGTATGGAACTTGTTCCGCAGTTAAAGCCCGTGAGATCCTATGAAGAGGCGCTGCTTGACAGGGAATTGATACTCCTGGTAGTGCCTTCCCATGTCTACAGGGAGGTATTGACGGGAGTAAGGTCGTATCTGCGTGCAGGAATACCGCTTATGACAGCCACTAAAGGAATTGAGAACAATACCCTTATGCTTATGTCTCAGGTGGCTGAGGATGTGCTGACCAAGGAACATATGGAGCGATTTGCGGTTCTTGCCGGACCCAGCTTTGCAAAAGAAGTGTATAAAAAGAACCCTACTGCCGTTACCATTGCCTGCCGGGACGTGGACCACGCAAAAGTATTGCAAAACATTTTTTATACAGAATACTTCAGGGTATACATCAGTGAGGATCTTATTGGTAGCCAGGTTGCCGGAGCCCTCAAAAATGTCATTGCTATTGCAGCCGGTGCTGCTGACGGGTTGCAGGTAGGACATAATGGCAGGGCAGCGCTTATAACAAGAGGACTGGCTGAAATAGTTCGTTTGGCGGTGGCTATAGGTGCCAATCCCCACACTTTGGCGGGGCTTTCGGGCCTGGGTGATCTCGTGCTTACCTGCACGGGAGATCTTAGCAGAAACAGGACTGTCGGACTAAAGATTGGGAGAGGCATGAGTTTAGATGAAATAACCAGCAGTATGAATATGGTGGCGGAGGGAATCAAGACCGCCCGGGCTGCCTATGAACTAGGAAAAAAAATGGATGTTGCGCTTCCCATTACAAACCAGGTTTATCACGTACTCTATAACGGTAAGGATCCGAAAAAGGCGGTAAGGGAGCTCATGACGCGAGAATTAAAAGTAGAACTGGAACATTAGGGCAATTGATTGACTATTGAGTGTTGATTTGTTCAGGTGTTTTTCAAATATTCAATAGGCAATATTCAATTGATAATGGAAATCAAGGAATTACCGTCCAAGACAAATAGGCTCCGACCTTCTGCCCTCCGAAAAAGGCTGGGATCATCTCTTTTTGCTAATAACATCATCTTTCATAAGACCATAAATTCCACGAACACACTGGCAAAGGAACTTGCAGCTCATGGCGCGCCTGAAGGGACTCTTGTATTGGCTGAGGAACAAACTGAAGGTAGAGGAAGGATAAACAGAGTATGGCTTTCACCTGCATGTGAAAACCTGTATTTTACGGTTGTATTAAGACCGTGTATACAGGCCGATCAGGTATTCGTGCTTACTATGGTTTTGGCCTTGGCAGCCAGTGATGCTATGAAAAAGGAGATCGGAATCAGGTCTATGATCAAATGGCCTAATGATCTTTATGTGGGGCGAAAAAAGCTGGGCGGAATTCTCACAGAGGTTTCGGTAAGGGAAAAGGCAGTGGAATACGTGATCCTCGGCCTTGGCCTCAATGTAAACTGGAATCCGCAAGAAGGGGAGTCAATGCTCTATCCTGCAACAAGTATTTTCGCCGAGACGGGTATCAGGGCCTCCCGAAGCGATTTGTTGATCAAAATATTAAAATCGTATGAGAGTTCCTACAGCAGGGTGTTGTCCGGACAAATTAACGATATTTACAAAAGGTGGAATGAGCTTTCGATGATTAAGGGCAGAGAGGTTAAAATCCATTCAGGCCAAGAAACAGTCCATGGAAAAGTACTCAGGATCGATAAAAATGGGGCTCTGGTTATACTCAATGATGATGGACAGGAAGAAAAAATACACAGCGGAGATGTCTCAGTAAGGTTCTAACCTCTGGTGCGTTATGATGAAGGTATTAGTTACCGGCAGGCTTCCTGAAGAGGTCGTGGCCGTTATAAAAAAAGAGCACCTGGTTGAGGCCCATGGGGAGGACCGGCCCATGGAAAGGAAGAGGTTGCTCGATTTGGTCGGTGACAAGGATGGCCTTCTCTGTATGATCACGGACAGGATAGACGAGGAGGTACTGAACAGGGCGCCTCACCTGAAAATGATCGCCAATCTTGCAGTGGGATATGACAATATTGACGTGGTGGCTGCCACTTTAAGACGCATACCGGTTTCCAACACGCCGGGCGTGCTTACAGATGCCACTGCAGACCTGACTTTTGCATTAATCTTGGCAACTGCCAGGAGAGTGGTTGAAGGCGACAAGAGAACGCGTGCGGGAAAATTCAGGTTCTGGGCGCCTTCTCTATTCCTTGGCAGGGATGTTTCACGGAAGACATTGGGAATTGTAGGTTTGGGCCGAATCGGAAGGGCCGTAGCACGGAGGGCGAGAGGCTTTGAGATGGGGGTCCTATATAACAATCGACGTCCAATAGGGGCATCATTGGAAAAAGAGCTGGGGGTAGAATATGTGGATTTCAGCACACTGCTTGCTCAGTCCGACTTTGTATCCGTTCATGTGCCTCTAAATGACGAGACGCGACATTTGATAGATAGTGAAGCAATGGGAAAAATGAAGACCACGGCATATTTAATCAACACGTCGCGGGGGCCGGTTGTGGATGAGAGGGCCTTGGAAAAAGCCCTACGCGAAGGTAAGATCGCAGGTGCCGGATTGGATGTTTATGAAAATGAACCCCACGTAACTCCCGGTCTGATGAAACTGGAAAACTTGGTGCTCCTTCCACATATGGGGAGCGCAACCGTCGAAGCCAGGACCGGAATGGCCCAAAAGGCCACTAAAAATCTGTTAGCAGGTCTCAGCGGGAAAAGGCCCCAGGATTGCCTAAACTGGGAAGATATTTCGTAAAAGTTCAACTATATGTTTTTGCACAAGATTATCAGGATGATCATTGTCAGGATTAATTTTATCCTGTAATCCTGTCTAAAGATTTGTGTTTTAAAGGAGAAATGAGATGGCAACAATCCAGCCCAAGGGCGAAAAACTTCGGCAGGCCGTAAAGTGGATTTCGGAGAACCTCCGGGAGGATGAATGCAGGTCACTTTATATGCTTATCCAAGAGGCCGCACAACAATTCAATTTATCTCCAAAGGATGAGGATTTTTTGATGTCTTTTTATAAGGAGGATTAGGGCTGATTGATTAACCGGAGGTTTGGTTTTTCAAGACAAGAGAACGTCCTTTTGTTTAATATGGCTTGCGATATTTTTCCCGGTGCGGAGAAAAGCCAAAAAAACCGCTATCAAAAAAGAAGTGCCAGCCACTACGGGGACCCACCAACCGGATTGGTGTATGTGTGCGATTCCTATCCAGATAGAGACAAGGGAGATGAAGCAGAGATACACAGCTATCATGCCGCACGCAATGATTATGCACCAGAGACAAATATCTTTGAATAGCACTGAATACTGCACGGTCATCCATTCATATTCATCAGTTTCTTACTGAGAAATTCTATTTGGCGTCTCATTTTTTGATCGGTTTTAATCTTATGTTCTACAAGCTCCGAGGCATATAGGACTGTTGAGTGGCTTCGGTTTATAGTCTGAGCGATATTTGCAATGGTTTCATCCGTATGCTTCCGACAGAGGAACACATAGATGTTTCGTGGATAGGCATAAACCTTTTTTCTGGACTTGGACCGCAGCATTTCTGGATCAACCTTGTAATAATTTGATACCAGATTTATGATGCCTTCTGGCATTATGGACGATTCTCCTGAAACAAGGCAGTTGACAACGTCCTTTGCCAGGTCAAGGTCAATTTTTGCATTAAGGAGTTTGGATTTTGCAGCGATATATTTAAGGGCGCTCTCCATCTGGCGGA
>CAZENC010000022.1:0-18108 GCA_964513115.1 uncultured Desulfobacteraceae bacterium
TTTGGTATTCGAGGCATGTTTGGAAGGCCGAACCCTGGGCGGGGGAGAGGCTTTTCGTGCAGCAGGGAAGGTGTTGCATAATTTGCTGTCATAAAATAGAAATATGGAGTAGGAGGACAGTATGTGCTTGAGCACTTTGTATATGGATTCGGGAAATGAGCAAAAGGAAATCATGAAAGATGTGGCTCGCATTGAGGCTGAAGGCGAGGGCTTTTGGTTTATAAATCTTTTTGGGGAAAGGAAGTTCATCGAGGGGACTATTCAAACCGTCGATCTTATGGACAGTCACTTTGTCGTAATCACAAAAGGCAACTCGAATTGACCCCTTCTCGATAACGTATTTAATCCCCGTCTATATTTTGGAGAATTCAAATTGCTGGATAAAAACCACAGATTTATCAATTATTTGCGCCTTTCTATTACTGACCGCTGCAACCTGAGATGCATCTATTGTATGCCCGATGAAGGGATGAGTTTTATTCCCCACAGCGAAATTCTCACTTACGAAGAGATGCTCCATTTTGTCGGGCTATGTGCTCAGAAAGGTATTCGTAAGGTAAGACTCACCGGAGGTGAGCCCCTTATACGAAAGGGAGTTATAGGTTTCCTTGAAAGGCTTTGCAAGGTAGAAGGACTGGATGAAATTTCACTGACTACCAACGGGGTGTTACTCAAAACCTTTGCCGCCGATATCAAAAACTGTGGCATCTGCCGTATCAATGTGAGCCTGGATTCCCTAAAATCAGAGCGGTTCTTTCGTATTACCGGTCGGGACTATTTTGAACGCGTGTATGAGGGACTCGATGAGGCGGAGCATGTGGGATTCAGTCCCATCAAAATAAATGTGGTAGCGATAAAAGGCGTAAATGACGATGAAATACTGGATTTTGCCCGTCTAACCCTGGAGAAGCCTTACCATGTCCGTTTTATTGAACTGATGCCCGTAGGAGAAAAAAATATCTGGATGGCTGACAGGTTCATCTCCACCAAAGAGATCTTCAAAAGGATTGAGACAATAGGTGCGCTTCAAGCAATCGGTCAAAATCCTTTGGACGGACCGGCCGAAAGATATGCCCTTGAAGGGGCTAAAGGAGAGATCGGTTTTATAGGGGCCCTGAGCAATCATTTTTGTGATAACTGCAACAGATTGAGATTGACGGCCGATGGTCATTTAAGAGGCTGTCTTTTTTCTGACCAGGAGACAGACATAAAGACCCCCTTAAGGGAAAGCCGAGGGGATAGCTATTTACTGAGTCTTATCGATCATACCATCCTGAATAAACCCAAAGACCATGGCCTCGTGAAATCCGGCCCTCGTAAATGCACTCGCCCGATGAACAGAATCGGTGGCTGAAGATTTCTCGGTTCGGGGCACCATATGTTTACATGAGAGGCAATGGATGACATGTAGTTAAAACTGGACCGGAGGAGAAATGGGGATCCTAGATGATTTGATGTCGAAATTGAACTTTGATTCTAATGTGAAAGATATACGCCAGGGTGTCTTTCATACCGGCGTTTTGACCAGATACTGCGGTCTGGCGGCAACACTGCCGCGAGATGCCCTAAAACAGGAAACACCGATGGTAAAGGAACCAGGCTTGCTGTTGGAAAAAAGGCCCAGGGAACTGGCACAGATGGCCTATTCTCAAAGCATACTTGAAGCAGCTATCGGCATGGCCACAATCAATTCCCTTCTTGAAGTGGATGAAGGCTCATGCGCTGAACTCAACGCCGCTGAAATGATAATAGAAAAGGGGAAGGGGAAGAGAATAGCTATTGTGGGACATTTCCCATTTAGCCCCAGGCTTCGTGAGCATTCAAGGGAAGTCTGGGTTATAGAGAAAAACCCAAAGGAGGGCGACTTTGGTGAAGCTGAGGCAGTCAATTTGATTCCCAAGGCAGATGTTGTGGCTATCACGGGTACTGCTTTAACAAATCATACTCTCGAGCATTTGCTTGATCTTTGCAATCCTGATGCCTTTGTCATTGTACTAGGCGATACGGCCCCTATGTCTGCGATCCTGTTTGACTATGGTGTGGACGCGATATCCGGCACAAGGGTGGTTGACCATGAATTGGCCCTAAGTTGTGTAAGCCAGGGGGCAAATTTCAGGCAGATAAGGGGAGTAAGACGGCTTACCATGGTGAAGTGAAGAACAGGAAGAAGTTGTGTCCCGGCTGAAAAATCACCTGTCTTTCCTGATCTCAATTTGTTTTACCTTAGATACTTATCAATAGAAAAAATCTATATTTGATCAATCATAAGATTTCAAGATATTTTCAAAGCTTTCCAGAAGTGACGTCAGGTCGTCCGATGGGATCTCCTTGCTTATATGACCAAGAATTCCATAGCCTTCGGCCTTTTCATCTACTTCCTTTTTAGGAAGGTCCGTAATAAGGATTATAGAGGTCATAGGAGAAGTCATGACAATGTCCTTCATTGATTCAAAAGGGGAAACATTTTTCTTGGTGTCTCCTACAACGGCCAACTGGGGCGATTTTTCCTTTAAAAAGCTCAGGGCTTCCTTTTTTCCGGAAAAGACCATTACATCATAAGACCTTCTTTTAAGAAGCGCTTCAACTGTGGCGGAAATTTCTGGTTCGCCAACGAGAACCAGCGCCTTTACATTTTGTTCACTATCCATATTTTTCCTCCAAAGACGGCCACTGTCTTGGTCGAGTAAGGCTTAATAGCCTTATTTTTTACCTCATGTCAAGCTGCTTTGGACTTCGGAGATTTTGGCCTTGACAAGAAGAAAAAGTATTATAAGATTGTCCTAAATAAATTCCGGGACGTGGCGCAGTCTGGAAGCGCACCTGAATGGGGTTCAGGGGGTCCGGGGTTCAAATCCCCGCGTCCCGACCATGAATAATTGAAAAAGAGAAATTCTAAGGGCAGTTAGAGTAAAACGGCCCTTTTTTATAATATGTGAGTGCCTTTTTATGTCCGGCTGAAAAAGGACCTCATCTACAGTATAAAACTGGTATAAATCCCATTTCCCCAATGTTGATAACCTCGTAAAAAGTTGCTTTGCGCCTTTTTACTCGGCGGAGGAGGGCTATCCCTCCCCCGCCATTTGAAGTAAATTCAAATGGTTCCACCCTCACCCTAGGCCGGGGCTTACCCGCCCTCGGCCTGTTGATGGACTTTTTACGAGTCCATCAATCTTAGTCTTTAAAATGCGATTAAATACCACGAATCATATTAAATATTGACATTTAATTGTCTTTTCAGTACCATTTTTACTATAATGTGTGAGATTTACAGGATATTGATCAAAAATATGTGTTATTAGCAGAGAGGGATATAGTTTGATGTCAGCAAATTCAAAGCTTGGTGTTTTATCAAAAATTCTAGGTATAATTCTGATTGCCGGGGTTTTAACCTTTTTTATTTCTGTTTTGGCTGGAGTGGATTTTAGAAAAGATAAGAAAATAACCAGCAGCCTGGATGAAATATTGTTAGAAATATCCGCTGAATTAAGCGGCGGAATAAACACGAGAATTATGCGATTGGGACAGGCACCGGCAGTAAAACCCTATAAAGAATTCTATTGTACAAACCTGGCAAAGGAATTGCTCGACATTTACTACATCGCTGAAAAGGCGAAAATAATACTGGTTACACATGACGTGATTGATTATCAAAAAAAATCTACTCGAATATTGGGATACGCCGAGGAAAGCGATCTTACAAAATTAGTAGATGAAATATTACCTCTTTCGAGAGAATTACAGGTTACAGTAAATTTGATTAATGCTACAAAGAATAAATTGGCTTGGAAAAGGACTGCATATATCATATTATACTTTGGCGTTTTAATAGGGCTGTATATTCTGGTTTTTTATCGTTATAGCATCATATTCTATTTTAAAGATCGTCGAACGGGAATTGACAGGAGGTTTGGCACAGACCGTAGAAAGTATGATAACCTTCTTTACAATGGCTCTGAAAGGCGAGGTGGGAAAGATAGAAGAAGAGAAAGAGACAGAAGAAAAAATATGTGAATCAATTACGGGGAGGTTATTTGAAGGTTGGTATTTAGTTATTCAAACAATTGAGCCAATATCCGGCTCAGTTTTGTCATGTCAATCGGTTTGGTAAGATAGTTTTTTATAAGCATTTTATCCTGGTCATTTAATCCGTCCGCTCCCTTCTCATCGTAGCCTGAGACGAGCACGATCTTGGCATCAGGATCATGCTCGATAATTAATTTAGCGCACTTTGTTCCATCCATTTCAGGCATATTTCTGTCCATCAGTACAACGTCCGGTTGCCAAGTTTTGTACTTGGCTATTGCCTTTTTCCCGCTTTCTGCCGAAGCCGCACTGTATCCAAGACCCTCGAGCATATCCTCCATCGGTTTCAGGACTTCAGACTCGTCGTCAACAACGAGTACCTTTTGGCCGTTTCCAAAGGCCGTCGTCTCAGTCTCAGTAGCCATCTCTCCTTGGTTTTTTTCCTCCTCAGCGGCAGCGTGAAGCGGAAAGCTAACCAAAAAGGTAGTCCCCTTATTCAACTCGGAAGTTACATTGATGTCCCCTCCATGGTTTTTGACGATACCGTATATTGTCGAGAGTCCTAAACCGGTCCCTTTACCGGTATCTTTGGTTGTATAGAAAGGGTCAAAGCACTTTTCCAATGTTTCACTGTCCATACCTATGCCCGTGTCAGCGATAGTTACCTCTATCTTGCCTTTGTTTTGTTTAGCCTCTATCCTAAGTTCCCCTCCATCGGGCATGGCATCCCTGGCATTTGTACAAAGGTTCATGAACACCTGGCTCAGGCCGGATCGGGTTCCTAACATCAATATTGATTCGGGCAAATCCATGTGGATATCTATTTTCTTTTGAAAGGATTCGACTATTAGGCTGTAAGTCTCTTTCAGGACTTCGACGAGATTCAAGGTATCGAGTTTGGTTTCGGGCTGCTTTCTGGAAAACTGCATAAGCTCGTCCACCAGATCGGAACCCCTTCTTACGAATTTGTTAATGCTGACCGCAATCTTCTGCAACTTGTCATCTTGCGTATACTTGATCTGGATAAGCTGATTGTTCACTGTAATTCCTGAGAGGATGTTTCTGAAATTATGTGAGATGCCTGATGCAATGGTCCCTATGGACTCCATCCTCTGGGCATGCTGCAGTATTGCTTCGGCGCGCTGGCTTGGGTCTATCCTAATCGACTGGGGCAGGTCACGTACCTCAATGACCGCGTCTTGACAAATAGCTGTGCTCCTTTCAACAGTCTCTCGCAATTCATTTACATTTCCCGGCCATCTATACACCATGAGCAGTTGCAAAGCCGCTGAAGATACCTGAGACTTTCTTGGCGACTTTTGGAGGAAATGATCAACAAGGAAGGGGATATCCTCTTTTCTTTCTCTTAACGGAGGGATCGGCAGTGAAAACACATTTATACGATAATAAAGATCTTCATTAAATCGCCCGTCGTTTACCAGTTTTGAGAGGTTTTTACTGCTGGCGGCAATGAATCTTACATCAACTTTGATGGTCTTGCTGTCTTTAACCCGTTCGAATTCTCCATTCTGTAGCACACGGAGGATCTTAGCCTGGGTACTTAAAGGGATATCCCCTATCTCATCGAAGAAAATAACGCCGCCGTTTGCCATTTCAAATTGTCCGAGCTTGCGTAATAAATTGTCGCCAGAGTCATCCCTCCTATGGCCAAAAAGTTCGCTTTCAAATATTTTTTCTGAGGCACTGCTGCAGCTTACCTCTATAAATGGCTTAAGCTTGCGAAGGCTGTGCTCGTAAATGTTTTTGGCTACAAGATTTTTGCCCGTCCCGGGCTCCCCGAGAATCAGTACCGTGGAATTTGTGGGTGAAACCATCATAAGTTTGCTCAATAAACGACGCATGGAACCGCTCTCCCCGATGATGTCCGGGAAAATCTGTCGTGCGTCCACATTGCCAAGCACATCCGTAACCTGATCGAAGATCTGCGCAAAGTATTTAAGTTCATCAACCTGCCTTAACTTTCCGCTCTCGATTTCAGGGCTTGAAAGGGAGGGGAACTCCTTCACCCTGCTCATGAACCTTTTTACCGGTCCCAATAGAAGGCGCGCTATTACAAGACCTATAAGAAAGGCTATGGCTGCGGCTATTAGCACCCAAAGCAAGATGGCTAATGATGTATCAATTCCTTTTTTCACATAATACTGGGTGATCTGGAAGGCCACTATTGCAGATAAAGAGGCGAGACCTGCAAAGATAAACGGGACTATGATGTAAAGGCTAACATTATAACGCGGTTGTTTCATAGTGTAAATAATGAGTTGTTAGAGGATAGTCAGCCAAATCTGCGTTTGAAAATAAAAGCGAACCAATAAAAGCAAATAAAAGTTAGAAAAAACGACCTGAAATGTCAAAGGAAAAAAATTATTCTTGGATTGGAGGTGTCGTGATAATTGTTCCCACCTCTGCCTGCAAGCCGAAGTCATCGAAATAGACATATGTTGAGCTGTAACCAAAGGTATGCAGCCCTATTTCCGGTTGCCCGAAATTTCCCGAATCGGTTGTAGTGATGGCGTTAGTGCGAATGATGGCGTTTTCCCTCAATCCGGTTCCTAAGCGTTCAACAGAGGTGTCAATATCTGCATCCCACTGAACCAATGTAAAGTAATCGTTATCCGGCTCGGTATCGTTTACTTCATCCGGGGGCCAATGCAATTCGCCACGGGGATTTCCGTGTTTTTCATCGTCCAGGGGGGTATTATTGGGAGTGCCGTAACCATATATATCACCGTAATAGGCCATGATATAGTTGTCGCGGTCGTTGTAACCCGTAGCTTTTGCCATAGTCTCCGATCCGATTACCCTTAAAACCTCGTCAGCCATAAAGGTCCCGGTCACGTTGTTGAGTGTTATTATTCCCTGGGCATTTCCCGCACCCCAGGATCCTGCACTAAGGATAGGAGTTCCGCAAGCCCTTCCTTTTGCATGGCTATCCGCACCTGAAATATAGTCACCGTCAATTACGGCCGGGCCACTGCCGTTAATAAAACGGAGTGACGCGGCCTCTTTTATCCGAACCAAAAGTGTCGAATCGTTGATAGGAAAATCAGCGGTGATCTTAACATCATCAATATACCAGCCTTCATAGTTGTTATACAATCCATCGATGGTATCAAATCTGAATCTTATCTTTATTGTATGTCCAATATAGGAAGAAAGGTTTATGGATATTCTCCGCCATATTTTGGAAGTCCCGGCTACTTGAAAAGGTGGTGTTGTCCAGTTAGTTCCCCCGTTTGTGGAAATTTCAACGAACTTTTTATCCCATGCTCGCGCTTCATCTTCGGTCTCGTACCAGCTCCAGAATCTCAGAGTCGCGCTTGTGGCTGAATTCAGATTTATGTCGGGAGAAACAATTGAACCACTATTTGTTCCTCCCGTATCATAGTTCCAGGTCCCTGGTTGCCCGTAGTACCATGAGTGTGTAAGGCTATTAGCACGATGGTTAGTTATGTTCCAAAGTCCAGTCGCTGACCACACAGTTGTGCCGCTTTCCACATCATCATAGAAATAAACAGTACAGCCGGACAGTTCTTTATATGCCAGCCACTTTCTTTGCGGCACCAAATCCGAATCTGTCTGCTGCCAGAGGACAACCATGGGATTATCGTTCAGCGGAACCAGTTCATCCGGGATACCGTCAGTGATATCACCGCGATCATAATCATTATCGCCATGCAAAAAGGATAGCCCATAGCTGTCTCCGTTGTATCTCTGCCTGAAAGAAATGCCCGCCATATAGTATTCAGGGAACGGCAAGCCATCGTAGGTCCAGGGGGGAGGCGGATCAAAACCGATTTTTACCTGGGCGTCATAGCTCAGATAGTTGCCCGCAGCCCTGTGGGCGGACGCCAGATCCACATTTGTGGTTTTCCAGTCAAGGGTTATCAGGCTTCCCTTGGCATCAACGGCCCCGGCAACATCCCCCATCCCAGTTACCTTCAGGGCCTTTCCTCCGCCAATTGTCTTAATTTCATGGGAACCCAATGTTGAAGGTTCCCAGTGAGATTTGTCCTCAAAGGTGTCATGAAACTCTTCCTTTTCCCCGGTGGAGGAGGTGGGAAGTGGGACATGAAAAATGATTTCGCGTTTTGTCTGAACCGATCCCTGGCCAAAGACGCCGGTTGAGTGTAGTTTCGCGAATTTTTGTAAAATAATATTGGTATTGGCATCCACAACAAAAGGAGACATATTGGGCTCAGCGGGATCATAAATGCCGGTCAGGCGGTTGTTGGCAAGGTCGGCCTCTTCATAAGCGTAGATATGACCACCCACCTTGATCGTTCCGTTGCGGGAAGGAAATGACCGCGCATAATTATTTGAATCCAGGTTGATGTCTCCCCCTTTGCTCACTGTCTGGACGGTACTGCTGCTTGTGGCAACAGAAAGCACATCATTTCCTGCCGGGGGTTGTGGGATAGAAGAGGCAAAGTTAAATGTGACGTTTGACCCGGTATGGGTGGCGGAAATGTAGTCATAGAACTTTGATCCGATCATAAGCCTGCCGGTCGAGAGTGTCAGACCGGGTGGAAAGCCACCGGGGACAGACGCGGCCAGGGTTGCAGCCGGAGTTACGGATCCTAAACCAGTGGTCTTGAAATAGTAGGGGTAGACGCGCAGTTGAAATTGCCCGTTGTCATTAAGCAGGGTAAATGTCTGCTGCGTATGTATTGCCACCAGCTCGTTGTCTTTGGCGGTCTCATCGGCGGCGTTAAGATACCTGCTCGCGGCATACCTGTAGCCTGATTCGGCCAGGAAGTACGCCCTTTCCGCACTGTTACTCCCTACCCGGCTGAAGGTTGATGTGCTTGTCAGAGAAACCATTGCGGCCCCGATAGATGATAGGACCACCATGGTTACGATCAGTGCGATCAGCACGCTGCCTTTTTGATTTGATAACATGTTGTGTGCTCCGTGATTGCTGCGTCGGGCAATCCAAAAAGTCATCCGGGTGATTAACCAGGAAAAAATCAGGATTATGGGAATTGCAACCGGGAGATGAAGCATAAGAAAAGCGGTACCCAGAAGGGGTAAAAGCAAAAGCCTGGCCACAAGGCAGGCCCATGCCCTGTCTTTGATCTTTTCAGCAATGAATGGGCCCATTGCGTAATATGCCCTTACAACGTATTTTCCCCCATTCCATGTCAGGAGCAATTTGTCCCTGAATTGCCTCAATAACAGGACCATAGGGTGATCCGGCTCACCGTATGCCGCAGTGGCCACAAAACACCCATATCCTGCCTTTGAAGGGGGATTAGTGGTTGGCGGGGCGCCTCCGTAATTTTTATTGTTTCTCGGGTTCACGGTTGTGGAAAAGCTGACATTCCCGATGCCGCTTTCAGAACGGGTCAGGGTCATGTTGATTTCAACGGCATACAAGAGGTCAATGTCATCAGCAGGGGTCCAGGCGACCGGAGTAGTACCACTCACGATCTTATAACATGTCAGGGTAAAACTATCGACGTTATCTATAAGTATATCACCGTTACCCGCGTCAGGGGGGCTTGCGGAACCCTCGCGTATCTTTATAAGGTCACCCACCTTTGCTATGCTGTATTGACCTCCTGGCCTTTCATAAACTATAGAGTTCGGTGTAGTGCTCGTCACATCCATCAACTCCGTCAGTTCACGGTTCAGACGGGCCATGGCTAATTGGGCCTTCTGGGCCATATGTGCATTTTCTCTTGTGAACAGATAACCTTTCGTAGCCGTAACAATGCCCAGGCCCGCGATAATGACCATGATTCCCAATATTATCATGGAAACGACAATTTCGAGCAATGTGAATCCGGACTCACTGTTCATCTTATTTCTCACTTAGCGGAACCCCATGCCCCCCCCTTCTCTGGGGCAGTCTCTGGCGGGCATCCGGAAAACTGGACCGGCCCCCGTCCTTCAGGGGAGAGGGAGACTTATTTTGTAAAAAGTGCGGCTAAAGACTGGTCCCCTTTATTAATGATTACCTTTAAGATCCTGTTATCACCCGACGTATCCGGGGCTTCATTCTCTCCGCTAAAGGTTATGTATGCCGTCTGTATAGAGTAGTCCCCGAAATAAGGACTGTTTTCCGCAATATTTCCGTTTTCAATGTCGTTTTTGAAGTTTGTGAGGGGGTTGCTATCTGTTGCCAACAGATATTTGTAGTGAGCGGTCATCTTCTCCATCACCTCGCTTAAGGAAAATCCCTCCTGTACCATGACGATCGGTTCAGCACTGCGTGTCAGGCTCGTTCCCATAAACTGGACCAGGATGGTTCCTAAGATGGCTGCCACAACGAGTGTGATGACTACTTCTATAAGGGTAAACCCTCTTTGATCAAGCTTATCCATTGATATTACTAAGATTTTCTAATTCTGCTTTGGCGCAATATTGCATTCAAGGAATAAAACCGGTATTCGGGGTTACAGTGATCTGTTCAATTTCTTCTCCGGATGATATTGTGATATTAAGGACGGCTGAAAGCTTGTTTGCCGCACCCTCGTCGGTGTGTGGCGTTCCCCAGGAATTAAATGACAGGTCTGTAAACCCGGCCATATTCAGGTCTTTGGCGGACAAGTCAACCGTATCGCTGTCTTCACCCGGGAGCAGGACCTTGTTAGCATTGTTGCTGTTTTTAAAGAGCCAGTAAGAGTTGCCGTCGCAGTGAATTCCCCACACCATTTCCGAATTCATGGCCTGGATCTGGGCATATCGGATGTGCGTCTTTGCGACCTCAGTCTGTGCGGCCAGTTCGGGATTACTGATGACCATACGGGCGGCGACTGCAGCACCGACTATGCCTACGATAAGCATTACAACAATAGCTTCAAGCAGCGTAAAACCAGGATTCATTTTGAGGTTGAGCTTCATTTTTTTCGTAACTACTCAAGTTATTTAGGCTAAAGGCCCGTCGAGAGCCCCTGGGTCGAACGACTGAAGACTGTTAGTAAAGGGCTGAACGTGGTACACATGGGGCTCATATTATTGTATTACTCTGCTTTATCCCTGAAAAGAGCCCTTTCGGTTCTCTTTCCCCTTCCCGTCCTCCGCAGTAGCTTTGCTACGGAGGGTGGACAGTCTTCAGTCTAAACACCTTCAGCCTGACTTTTTATATTTAGAGTAAACAGATTAACAATGGAAGTCAAGATAATGGGCCCATGTCCACCATCAAGGGATCATCTGCCATTCGACAGGCTCATGGCCCTGAGCAAAACCTGCGCTACCGTTCGGCTGAGATTACGGCGAAGCCTTGGACCGTTCCTCCTTAGCATGTAATACTTTGGTGGTGATCAGGAACCCTTCAAAAATACCTGATTTGAATGAAAATTTGACGGTGGCTTTTTAACGGGGGCATAGATCTCTACTTACTGATTGATTGGGATAAAAAAGTATTGACAAAATGTTTTGTTTAAGCTAAATTAAGATGATTTTAAACGAAAAACAAGAAAACGTGTCCTTTGGATATGGGCGAGCCTGATTATGGCAAAGTACATCACACTTTATGAAAACGAAAAAATTATGGCCGGCCGGGAGGGTTAGTTTTGCCAAAAAATGACGAAATTACTTCTACCGAAAAACTTCTCGGCTTAATCAGAAACGATGAAAAAGGAGTTGATGTTCTTGAAGCCCATTTATCGCAGGAATCTCGAGAAACACTGAATCCTCGTCCGGCAAGATCCTGGGGATTGAAAAAGAATATCACTGTCGGAGTCGATTTCGGTTACAGTGATGTGAAGTTGGTGAAAGTCAGGCAATCTTCTGAAAAACAATGGCATCTCTTGGGGTACAGGAGCGTGCCGCTCGATCCGCAGATCCCTAAGGAAAGCCCTGAATTCTCAAGCTTTTTCAGGAAAATCCTGACAAGTTTTTGTGGTTCTTCAGGGAAGATTGGTCTGTGGAGCAGTGTGCCTTCGGAGGGAATAGAAATCCGGAATATTCTAATACCCAGGGTTCCGAAAAGGCAGATCGCTAATGTTGTTTTTTGGAGCCTTAAAAAGGAGGTTCCCTTTGACGAGAATAAAAGCGTTTTCGACTTTGAAATCCTCGGCGACGTAGAAAAGGAAGGTCTGAATAGGACCTCAGTTCTTGCCTGGGCTGTCCCAGAACAGGAAGTCCTGCAATTGAAAGCCCTCTTCAACAGGAGTGGCTTTCCTCTGACAGGCTTGTCTCTCTCTCCCTTTGCTATCCAGAATATTTTAAGAACCAGCCTCATTGAATCAGATGGAAAAACCATAGGTGCCTTATTCGTAGGAAGGGAATGGTCGCGTATTGATATCCTTTCTTCAGGCAATCTCGTCTTAGTAAGGTGGATAAAGACGGGAATAAACAGCATGATCGAAGGGATCATGGAAAAAGTTAAGGAGGACCCAAGCGTTTTATACGGAAAGGGTAAAAAAGGAGAAGATGTTTCCATTCCTTTGGCCATTGACGGGCAAACCGCGATAGACTCTAAACAGGCAGGAAGGATACTCTTCAGCCTCAGTGCAGATTCACCGCCTCTGACTGTTGCAGAGCCGGGTTTTGCCCTCAAGGAGGTGGATATATATAAGATGATCTTTCCAGCCCTCCAGCGGCTGGCCAGACAGGTGGAAAGGAGCATTAGGCACTATTCTCTAAAATCTAAAAATGATAGTGTGAAAAATTTTTACACGGTCGGTGAGATCAATTCTTTCAGGCGAGTGGTTGATTATATAGGCAATCAAGTGGGAATTCCAGGTGGCACCATTGATCCCCTTAAGCCCGGAAATTCTTTTATGAACGACATTTCAGTGCCTGGATCAGCTTCCGGCAGGGCTCCTTTTGCTCCTGCCGTGGGAATGGCCCTGTCCAAAAATTCGCATACCCCTAATCTACTCTTCACATCTGATGACAAAGAGCGAATGGGAAACGTAAGGCGTATCAATTTGGGTGTCTTTGTTGTATTTTTTATAATAATGGGTATTTGTTTGGGCTTTTTTATGTGGCAGGGGTATGTGAAAGGTCAGAAAGAAGTCAGAGCGGCTCAACTTCAGCAAAAGCTGGAGCAATACAGACCGCGCGTGGATCAAAGTTATATCGTGCAACTGACTGCAAAAGCCAAGCAGAAACAAGAGGTTTCAAAGGAATACAGCAAGAGATATGCAGGGTTGGCAATAATCAAGGAAATAACAAGTATAACCACACCGAATGTCCGTTTGCTAAGCATGAAGGCGAACCTGGGGCAGGTTTCAGGGGAAAAGAAGGCTGGGGTACAGATGAGCTTGGTTTTGGAAGGCGTTATCTTCGGGAGCCACCAGACCCTCGAGTCCTCTCTGGCCGCATACGTTTTAAGGCTGGAAAACAGTCCTCTTTTCAGCCGGCCCAGTATTAGCAAGAGCACTTTAGGATATTATAAAGACAAAGAGGCCCTGCAATTTACCGTCTATATTGATATGGCGGGCACGCAAGAAGTCAGTAAAAAGGCTAAGGGCGCGTAAGCATAGGCCTTGGGTGAGGGTGAAACCATTTGGTTTCAACAGTGTATCTGAACTGGTTTAGAATAAGAAAATGGCATTAAAGGGATCAGCAATATTACCGGGGCCGAGCATACGCCATATCATCATATGTGCTGGTGGGATTTTGGCCTTTATTGTTCTGGCAATCTATCCTTATCATAAGTCTCTGGTCCGCCTGGACAAGCAAATAGCAAAGACGGAATCTCAAATAGAAGAACAGAAGGCACTTTTCCCCATTGGCGAGGAACTGCTGAAAAGTGTGATGCAGAAGGAAACCCGGGGTCTCCCTTTTCCTGAAAAGGAACGGCTTGGCCGTGATAAAGCGGCTGATATTTCAGTCATTTTCGAGAAAATAGCCAGGGAGAGCAATCTCGAGGTAATAAGAATTATACCTGATATAAAGTCCTTGACCGAACAAGCCGATCTTTTATCCGTGACAGCAGTTGTTAAGGGAAAAATTTATGATTTTCGTGAGTTTTTTATTGAAATAGGTAAATTGCCGTACCTGGAGCACGTGGAAGAGATTCAGATTCAAGCGGCGGAAGGCGTTAAAGAATTCAGTCTCAAGGTGTGGCTGGCCTTGAAGAAATAGTCCTGGAGAATGTTCAAATGACAAAACGGGAAAGAGTGATTCTCGTTCTGATGTGCCTTGCTGTTGTTTACGGTGCCTATGTCCTGTTTTTCTCTTCACCTCCCAAAGGCAACTCAAGAAGTGATGGAAGCAGGTCAAACGAGATAAACAAGTTGATTACTGAATTGTCGGTGGGTTTGACTAAAGGGGGTCCGACGGCAACGGATAACTACATTATTGAGAAAGCGGAGAGTAAATGGGCAAAGGACCCTTTTTTTGAAAAAAAGATCTCTGTGGTTAAGGAAAAAGAGAAAGCTAAAAAGGTCGAGGCAGAGGTGGAGGCCGAGGCGGAGGTCCTTCCTGAAGTTACTTTCAGTTATTCAGGTTATCTGAAGATGGGAGACAGGAAGATTGCGATCATTGATGGCATGGAATATAGAACTGGAGAGGAAATTGGGCCCGGCGGATTTATTATTCGGGCAATTTATCCGAACAAGATTGTCATAGGGATAAAGGGAAAAGAAGAGGAAATCACCGTACCTTTGGTTGAGGAAGTCCTATAAACTCTGCGTGGGTGGTTTATTATGTTATCTAAAGAAAATAGTATGCGTGTTAGGAGAAGGACCCTGTGGTTGGTTTTTGTCATTTCATCTCTGGCACTTGCCTGCGGGTGTGCCAGTAAAAAAACCGCAAAAGAGGACCCGTTTTTTGAAAAATGGAAGGTAATGGCTGAGGAGGCCAGGGCCCATTCCCCCTCTGAAAAGGTCCGATCTATTGAACTCCCTAAGGAGAAAAAGGAAGCCGTCCAGGAAGAGGAGAAAGAAGTCGTTCCTGAAAAGCCTCTTCCCACACAGAAGATATCGCTGAGCATGCACGACATGCCTGTCCCTGTTCTCCTTCGTGCATTAGCCAAGATTGCCGGACAAAATATCATGATAAACGCAGGCGTAAAGGGCAACATCAATATAAATGTCGAGGCTGCACCCTGGGATCAGGTTTTTTTAGGTGTTCTCAGGACTCAGGGTCTCACATACTCATGGGAGGGGGACATAATACGCATCGTTTCAGTGGAAGATATGGAGCATGACCTAAAGATGGAATCCATCCAGGAGAAACGGAAGGCCCAGGAAATGGAATTGAGAAGGGTTGAGCCACTCCTGACAAGGATCGTCTACATTGATTATGCTGAAGCAATCAAGGTCAAGGAAAACCTTAAGGAGTTTTTGACTAAAGACAAGAAAGACAAGCCGCGTGGATCCATTATGGTGGATGAGCATACGAATGCGCTCATTATCCAGGCTATCAGGGATGATATTATTAGAATGATCCCTCTGATTCAAAAGCTGGATAGACCTACTCCCCAGATAATGATCGAGGCCAATATCATTGAAACAACCAGGGAAACGGCCCGTGAATTGGGAGTTCGGTGGGGAGGCATGTATAGGGGTACATCATCAGGTAATAACAACATATGGATCACCCCCGGGGCAAATACCGGAGGTGACATGGGCAATCCCCTTACCCCGGGCATCGATCCCACAACCGGATACGCTGCGGATTTCCCTGCCGATTTCGTGACGACGGGAGGCGCAGGCTTTACCCTGGGGATTTTGGCCGAAAAGATAGGAGGGTCCCTGTTAAGTTTCGAGCTTTCAGCACTCCAGGCAGAGGGAAGATTGAATATCCTTTCCAGCCCCTCCCTAACAACCCTTGATAATCAAATGGCCTTCACCGAAAACGGGGAAAAAATCCCGTATGTATCCACGGATAAGGACGGCAACAGGGAAGTCAAATTTGAGGAAGCGGTTCTCAGGCTGGAGATCAAGCCACACGTGATAGACGGAAAGCATTTGAGGATGGATATTACCGTTAAGAAGGACGAAGTGGACACATCCCGCAATGTAGACGGGAATCCATTTATTATAAAGAAACAGACGGAAACCAGTTTGATTGTTGAAAACGACGAGACTATTGTCATTTCCGGGCTTACCAGGCAAAGGAAGCTTGGATCTGAAGACGGCATACCCGGACTCAAGGATATCCCGCTGCTCGGGTATCTTTTTAAGGGAACCAATAAGGAAAATCTGATGGAGGATGTGCTTATATTCATAACACCCCATATTCTGAAAAAAAAGGAGCCGGATAAAAATACATAATTCCGGCGGAAAAATGGATTATTTCAGAATTCTTAATTTAAGCAGGGAACCCTTTTCCAACTCCCCCGACCCCGAATTTTTTTTCGAGTCCCGGCAGCATGTCAAATGCCTGCAAAAAATAGAACTTTCCGTCCGTCTTCGGAGAGGGTTAAATGTCATAATCGGGGATGTTGGGACAGGAAAGACAACCCTTTGCCGCCGGCTTATCCGAAATTTTTCAAATGATGAAAAGGTGGAGCCCCACCTTATTCTTGATCCTTATTTCAGCACGCCCTCTGAATTCCTTGCCACCGTGGCCGGCATGTTTGGAGAGAACAGGGCCAAAAGCGAAACCAGTGACTGGCAGTTTAAGGAGAACATAAAAAACTATCTTTTTCGTCGTGGTGTGGACGAAAAAAAGACGGTTGTTTTGATTATTGATGAGGGACAAAAGCTGCCTGATTTTTGCCTTGAAATCCTGCGTGAATTTCTCAACTACGAAACAAACGATCAGAAGCTTCTTCAAATTGTCATATTTGCACAGGAAGAATTCCAACAAGGCATTAAAGAACATCAGAATTTTGCGGATCGCATTAACTTGTACCATGTTTTGGGCCCGTTAAATTTTCGTGAAACAAGGGCTATGATACGATACCGGCTTGAACTCGCAAGTGATGGCGAAAAAATACCGTCTTTTTTCAGCTTTTGGGCATTGCGTGTTATCTATAAGGCCTCAGGGGGCTATCCCAGGAAAATTATCAATCTTTGTCACAGGATCATACTGACCTTGATTATTCAAAATCGTTCCAGGGTCAGCAGGTCAGTGGCCCGTTTTTGCATCAAGGAGGCCTTTCCTGACCAACCAAAGAAGTGGCATCCCGTCAGGGTAGCGGTTTTAACAGGTTTGCTCGTGGTTTTGTTGGTTCTTGCTGTGGCACCCGAATACCTCACCATTCCGATACCATGGAAGAAAGAAAGGAGGGCCTTACTGTCTCAACTGGTCAAAACCCAAATAAGGGTTAAGCAGCCTATTGTCAGGATTAGACAGACGTCCATTCAGTCTCCCGAAAAAGGTAGTGCAGATGCCGCTGTTTCAATGGAGACGTTTGAGCCTCCGGTTGTCAGCGAGTATGAAGCACCAGTTGCCGAGGAAGAGGTGTACGCAGTTTCTTCGGAAACAGCAGACAGTAGTGAAGAAATCCCGGATACCTTGGGACAGATAATTGTACATAAACGTGATACACTGGGTAAATTGATGTATAAGATTTACGGGATGTACGACCGGAAATACCTAAGACTTGTTATCGAATGCAACCCGGAAATCAGGGATCCGAACATGATCGAGCCGGGCCAGTTGATCCGTTTCCCTGCCGTCCCGGTGGAAGTCAGCGCGTCATTGTTGAAATTTTGGTGGGTTAACATAACTACCAAAGACCGGCTCGAGGATGCGTACCGTTTTTTGAGAAGTCATTCCGCCGATATACGGCGTCTAGGGATCATTCCCTGTTGGAACAGGCGGGATGGCTTGAAGTTCATGGTATTGTACGGAAAGTATTTCCCGGATGAGCAATCTGCGAGGAGGACGCTCAGGGAGCTGCCCGCCGAGCTTGTTGAAGGAGCAAAGATCCAGGCCGAATGGGACGAGGGCACGGTCTTTTTTGCCAATCCTGCATTTTAGGTTTCCGTGTAAATACTCAGGTGTATAGACTGAAGCCTGCCCGCCGGACGGCAGGCGGGGTTGAAGACTATTAGATCACTTCAGCCTTCATTCTTAAACCTAAATAGCTGTATAGTTACGTTTCTGTTAACATTTTACTCTCAATTGGAGTATTAAAATTGAAAGGACAGAAAAAGTTAGGTGAAATACTGATAGACGGTGGCCTGTTGACGCAAGAACAGCTCAGACAGG
>CAZENC010000023.1:0-17926 GCA_964513115.1 uncultured Desulfobacteraceae bacterium
CCTTTAGTGTTTTCAGGAAACTCACCATAAGCTTTTCGCCTAATTCATCATCTCCATGACCCATACGGTCATTGGCTACCATTACCATGATTTTTTTCTGTTCCGTTTCAGGCCTTGCAACAACAGGCTCTTCATGTATGATTTCCCCTTGCCTCTTACCGATGACATGAAAGTCGTTTCCATCCTTCTTAACCGATACTTCAAGGTTCTGGGATTCCATAAAGCGGGAGACGTTCTGCTTTGAGGCTTCGTTGTCCACCACTACCTTTATGATGTCAGGATGATCCTTCTCCATTGCTTCTTTTGTCTGCAATACAGGGGCAGGGCAGGCAAGCCCCCGGCAGTCTATTTCTTTGGCCATCGATTTTCCTCTCTTTTCAGAACACATCAAATATTTGAATAAACTATATTTTTCTCTCCGTTACAAGATAATACGGTTTGCCGGGATATAAAGCCCCCCTAGGGTGGTGTTGTGTTTTTTGGCACTGCTAGGCAAAGGGCTCGGCATAGCACTTTTCTCCACTCCGCATCTGCTCCTACAGTGCAAGCGGCCCTCCCTGCGATCTTCTCGAAAGGAAGGATGTGGGTTCCATTAGCTGGCTGCTGTGCAGATCGCGACTCGGGCCGCAGCAAAAGCCAGAGGAGTTTTTATCCGAAAGATGCGTCCTTTCGAAGAGTCCCATGCCTTCGTTTCCCATAACGATGCAGTGGGAGAACACCCCTATGGAGTGCTCAATACAATGCCCCACCCTTAGGGTGAGAAATTTTTGCCATTCAATTGTTCAAACAACCAGCGGTTCATAAATCGACCATGATCTTTCCCTCTGGTTCGGACACTACGTCTCCAATAATGGCCGCTTCTTTAATTCCGCTTTTTTGCAATTCAGCTAGCAGGTTCTCTGCACTTTCGTTCTCCACACAAATGAGCAATCCCCCGGATGTCTGGGGATCAAAAAGAATATCCTGCATGATGCGTTCAACAGTAGGGGCGAAATTCACCATGCAGCCCCGGAATTCCCGGTTGTTGTACGCGCCTGCCGGTACAAGACCCATTCCGGCATAATCAAAAGTTTCCGGTATAATAGGTATGTTCTTGCTTATGAGCCTAATCCCCAGACCGGAATCTTCGACCATTTCCGCAATATGGCCCAGCAGGCCAAAACCTGTAATATCGGTGCAGGCGTGCACCGGATATTTTTCCATTATTTTTGCTGTATCCCTGTTGAGGGTTGCCATGAGCCGTGTGACGGTTTCGATGATTTCGGAAGAGGCCAGGCCGCCCTTAATGGCGGTGTTGATGATGCCCGTTCCCAAGGGTTTGGTGAGTATCAGACGATCACCGACCTTGAGTTCCCTTTTAGTAAGTATGCGATCCGGATGTACGAACCCGGTGACCGACAAACCGTATTTCAGCTCTTTGTCCTCCACGCTGTGCCCTCCCACCAGAACTACACCAGCCTCTTTCATCTTATCCAACCCGCCCTGGATAATCTGACGGAGGATTGATATATCCATATCCTTGATGGGAAAGGCCACCAGATTCATAGCGGTCTTAGGGATTCCGCCCATGGCATAGACATCGCTCAAGGCATTGGCCGCTGCGATCTGGCCGAACCAGTACGGGTCATCCACGATGGGCGTAAAAAAATCTACGGTCTGGATGATGGCTATATCGTCCGTGACTTTGTAAACTCCGGCGTCGTCAGCATGATCCAAACCCACGAGCACGTTCGAATCGGTTGGGAATTCCATTCCGCACAAAGCCCTGTCCAGGTCCCCTGGAGGCAATTTGGATGCTCAGCCCGAACCTGCAACGGTTTCAGTTAGACGAAGAGCTTTAGGGTCTGGCATGGTCTTTCTCCTTTCGGTTATAAAATTACCGTGCGGTTTTATATAATCGCGCTTTCAGTGGGACTATGCCGCTTTGGAATTGATTAATGACATTTCAAATTGTGCGTTTGTATTTTTTTAGGCAAGACCTAACACTTCTCCATTTACCGCCAGCAATATGTCCTTAGGGTCCATAACCAACATGACCCCTCTTTTGCCTGCGTTTATAGCAACCCTGTCAAATTCCAACAGGCATTCTTCCATTACCACGGGTAAATCCTGCTTCGTCCCGAAAGGGCTGATGCCTCCAACTAAATATCCTGTCAGACGTTCTGCAGCAGAAGTATCTGCCATTGCCGCCCTTTTCACTGAAAAGGCCGCAGCCAGTTTTTTCAGGTCTATATTTTTATCTCCAGGCATGAGAACCATAATATAACCCCTGTGACCCAGATCAACAACTAACGTCTTGATAGTTCTTTCCACTGGAAATCCCATTGCCCCTGCTGCAAACACGGCCCCCTTTTTCTCGTGTAGGTACTCCATAACTTCAAAATTAATACCTTTTTGCTTAAGAAATTTAATGGCCAGTGTTGACATTTTTTAAGTGAATTCCAATCGTTATGTGCAATATGAAATGAGCCCTCTTGTTTGTTAACCAGCCAGGTATTTGCGGGACAGAACTTAAGCGCAAAATAAGGTATTAAATGCTCAACGACTATCAGCTGCGGACTCCAGGTCGGCCATAAGCATTTCAAGGTCAAGTCTATATTTTTCCGCAACATCCTTTAAGGGATCGAAAAGTGCCTCACAGCAGATACATTCACCAGCCTGTTCATCATACTTTTTGAATACATCCTCCGTCTGCCTGTATTTGGATACCACATCCAGAACGGTCATATCGGCATGTATGGACTTTTTTTTATCAGCCACGGACTTGCTCACTGTTTATCATATTCTTCAAGAATTGCTTCAAGTGCCCTGGGAATGTGCTCAACGATCTCAATAACCTGCGTGGCGGGCGTGGGCTTTGCGTAATGCCCGGCTAAACGATTTGTCCTGGCGGCAATGACAGCAGCCTCTTTGGCCTCGATACCCGCCGCAATGAGGGCAGCAACAATGCCGGTCAGGGTATCCCCGGTTCCTCCTATGGCTTCCATTGCCCCGTCCACAGGACTATCAATGGTCGCCTGAATTCCCTGGCTGTCGGCCACATAATCCTGTCCTCCTTTGACCAACAGGTAGCGCGAGGCGTTTTTGTGTTCGTATGCACGGGCAATCAGCTCGGGTATCCGGTTTTCTTCATGCAGTATAAATCCCCTGGTGTAAAAGGGGTGCGGTGCCTCTTCATCCGCCAGAAAGGCCAGTTCCCCGACGTCCGGAGTGAAAAGATCATATTCGTATGCCTGGCCGCTCATCTTGGCAGCATACATAAAGCCTGCATCTGCTATTAGTACAGGCCGTTTTGTCATTTTTTCTACGGCAAGCAGGACCCGGTTGTGCCAGTCCACGTCAGGCTGCAAATAATGAAACGCAATGGTGTTAAAATCTGTACCCTGTTTTGATCGGGCATCTCTTTTCCCAAAATGCCGGGTCAGATATTCGTAAAGGCTCCTGCTACCATCGCCCTTGCCGATGTCTCCCACAAGATATACGAATGGAGCAGGTTGATCAAGTATTTCGCATGTCTTGATAGCCGCAGCTAACAGGGCTGGGGTCCCCCGGTTCACAGACACCTCCTTGCCGTGGATACGGATCCCGTCATCTTCCAATCTGACTTCCCCGGAAACTATGGGCAAATTTTGATCGGGAACAGTTCCGACTATTGCGAGCATCTACGCAGCATCTCCTCGAAGGCTAACTGAAGCGCATAACCGCAAAGCGTGTGACCGATTTCCCGGGGGCTCGGCGCTTCAGCCATGGGTTTACCCACTATTTCGTGGGCCAGATAGGGGACATCCGGGCAACCACCTCCGGAGATGTTTACAACGGTGTGAGTCTCCTTATCGATGGTCAGTTTCATATTGGCGGCCCGGATCATCGAGTACTTGCCGAAGTCCTTATTCTGAAAGATATTCACGGGTTGCAGCAGTGGACTGCTGACCGGGACTATTTCCAGGGGTCTGACCCCGTCTTTCCTGAGTATTGTCAGGATTTTCAGTTCTTCGATAAGGGGAAACTCGATAACAAGGTCGCAGCCTGTTCGGATTTCAGGCGGAGGCCCCATGACCCTGATGTTCCATCCCCCTGACTTAAGAATACTCTCGGCCCGGATCACTTCACTGGTGTTTTCAAATACCAGGATCCCTCTATCACTGCTCTGATTGGCTGAAGAAGCTTTCGATGCCCTGCGTTTAAAAAAGTCAAATAAAAACATGGTTAATCCTTTGAAATGGTAATACAATATCCGATACCCTCGGGTTGAACGTCCTTTACCAGCCAGCCCTGGCTCTCGGCGGCCCGGCTCACGTTTTCTTTTGAAGTATCTGTATCCACCAGAATAAAAATCTTCCCTTTGTCAACCTTCTTAATCTCGTCCATAGTCATCAGGACAGGTTGGGGACATGAAAGTCCTCGCGCATCAACGGTTGTATCCATCTTAATCCCTCCTCAACTAATCTTTTTTCTCATGGTAAAGCCTATAAACAAACAGACCAGGAGCCCTATACTCACGGCGGCAATTCCATGAGGCCCTACACCTTTTGGGGAGCTTGCCAGGCCGAAGTTATGGGCAAAGCCTGCCCCGACTATCATCCCCAGAACAAAGATCGCTGAATCACCATCGCCCTCACCGGCAAGGAAGAGCTGGCGTCCGGGGCATCCTCCGGCCAGGGCAAAGGCCAGACCGGCCACCACCATTCCTCCAAAGTTCCAGATATGCATGGTGTGGGCAACGGGCTGTTTGGCAAAGCCGGGATGAAATTGTCCTACGATAAGGTTCGTTATAAAGGCAAAAACCACTAAGGCAAGGAGTCCCATGAAAAGATGTGCCTGTCGAAATAGTATAAGGTCCCTGAAGGCACCCATTGTACAGAAACGGCTTCGCTGGGCAAGAAACCCTATGGCAAGGCCCACTGCCAGGGAGATGATAAGTGCAGCATGCATGGCGCCCGGACCCTTGAGGCTGTAAAACAGGACACCGTTTTTGGCCTCTCCCTTAACCTGCGGGTAAATAAGCATTAAAACGAAAAAGCCCAGCACTGTTAAAGGCATCAGCCATCCAACTGACGTGTATGTCTTCTCGGTACGTCCTAAGTTATAACCATTTTTTAAAAAAAGAGTCCCGATCCATATACCGAAGATCAGACCGGCCAGACCTAAAATCGCGTTGCCATCACCGCCTGCAAGACGCAACAGGGCCCGCCACGGGCATCCTAAAAAGACCAAGGCCCCTATCATGGCAAAGGCCCCTAAAACGAACCTGACAATAGGAGCGGAGCCTACACGGGGCCGGAACTCCTTGAAAATATAGGCGGCTATTAAAGAGCCCAGGACAAACCCGATTATTTCGGGCCGCATGTATTGGACAACGCCGGCACGATGAAGCCCGAGTGCTCCGGCAATATCCCTCTCAAAGCAGGCTACACATATGCCCATGTTCCCCGGGTTGCCCAATTTCTGCAAGAGCGCGGCAAGTACTCCAATAAAGGCCCCGACACTTATAATCCCCCAACGGGTTGCAAAAAAGTTTTTCAATGTCGCCATTTAGAACCTCCTGATGCTGAATTTGTATGAACACAAATGTTCACACCCTGATAATTTCTGTCTATTTCAGTAGTTAAACCAAGTTTAAAGGCAGGTGAATCAGACGAAAGAGGTTAAAAATGATTACTACAAAAGGATGGGATTTGATTTTTCGGCCTGACTCTGTGCCTACCAGACCCGGGTAGAACAATTTTCAATCTGTCAGCTAAAGCCGAAAAACCGATACATTTATGAACTCCTTATAGGGACAGTTTAATTATTGATGCAAACTCAGGATGCGCAGAATAAAAAGGATATTTCGATTTGTCAATCAGGAAATTCCGATATTAAAAACTCTTTACTTAGGAAAAGCCGATCATGTAAAAAAGCCTTATCTTCCTGTTTTTTTTACCCTCAGACGAACATCATTTTCCACAAAGGTCTCTAAGAGCACTTCTCCTTGATTGTGGGAGACCACTTTCCTGATGTTTTCGAGCTTCTCTCTTTCCACAATAAATTCGAAGGATTCACCTGGTGGCATTATTCTGAGACATAGACCTACGTCCTGATAGGCCTTTCAACAATCACCCCGGTAATCGATTAACTTATCCATATTTGATAACCTCGTAAAAAATCGCTGTGCGCTTTTTAATTTTTACCTTCTAATGATCGGAAGTTCCCTCCAGGAAATCGAGCATGGCCTTACACAGAGGAGACGCAATTCTCCTTTTGTCTCTGATTAAATAAAAATTGCGATACATGGACAGCCCCCTAATTTTCAGTGCCTTTAGTATCCCGGCTTTTATCTCGGTCTCCATCGCCCTTGAAGAAAGGATGGAAACTCCGAGACCGGACTTTATACCCTCCTTAACCGCAGTGGATGTGCCGAGATGCGCCACAACATTCAGGGAGATGATTCCTTCTGATCGGTAGGCCTGGAGATATTCCTCCATAATCCTTAATGTTCCAGAGCCGACTTCCCTCATTATAAAAGGCTCTTCGGAAAGCTCTTCAACTGAGATTTCTTTTTTGTTGGCCCAGCGGTGTTCGGCAGGAAGGGCCAGGACCAGTTCATCTTGCCATAGTTCATGATGTGTGAGGTTCTTTTGAGAGCTCCTGGAACCTATAACGCCCAGCTCAAGATTTCTTTCCAGAACAAGCCCTTCGATTTCCTTTGTGTCGGCAATAGTTAATATTACCGATATGAGGGGATATTTCTTTTGAAAAAGCCCGAGCACCTTGGGCAAGATATATTCTCCGGGAATAGTGCTACCGCCGATATGGATTTCACCCCGCTTTACGCCAAGAAAATCTTGCATTTCCTGGGCCGCAGCCCGTTTCATGTCAAGGAGCAGGACTGCATGTTTATAAAGTAGTTCTCCCGCCTTAGTTGGCACTACCTGTCTGCCCAATCGATCAAGCAGCTTGGTTCCAACCGTGTTTTCAAGGGTGGCTATTCTTTCGCTCACCGATGCCTGGGCCAGGAAAACGGCTTCAGCAGCCTTTGAAAAGCTCTTGAGTTCGACTACCTTGCGGAAAACTTCCAGCTGGCGCAGGTCGAAATCTATGGATGGAATTTGTTTAGAAATCGATTTTTTCATGGGAGCGATTCAAATTGCGTGTTTCGTTCGGGTTAAGGGTTAGCAAAGGGCTTAAGGCTCAGGGCACAAGGTTCAAGAGAGATAAAATTATCACAAATAGGGAAACCAATCCCTCTCGATGTCTGCGAAATTGGCTTTCACCGCTTCTCGGCCTGATACCATTTCGCCGTGGCCCGGAAGCAGGTATTCCACATCAAGCCGGGAAATCCTTTTGATACTTTCTTTGAGTTTCTGTCCGTTGCCTCCTGGCAGATCAGTTCTCCCGATGCCTTGATTGAAGATAACATCTCCGGTGAAAAGGACTTTCCTGTCAGGCCAGTAAAGACAGATGGACCCAGGTGAATGGCCGGGTGTTTGTATTACCTGGAAGTTCATGTTGCCGACGTTCAGTTTTCCTTCATGAAGCAAAATTTGAGGTTCGAAGTCAGCGATGCCCAATGCCTCCCCGTGATGTTGGGCAACCCTTTTGATAAAATCCATTTCAGTGGCGGGAATGGCAATCAGGGCGGTGGTATCCACAAATGTCCCAACTGCTTCCATGTGATCCGGGTGGCCGTGCGTGATGATTACCATGTCGATTTCCCGGGGAGAGAGCGAAAGCCTTAAAAGACTATCCTGTACATGACTGAAAAGGTGATAGTGGCCCGGGTCCACAAGGATTCTTTTTTCGCCGTCTATGAAGTATGCATTACAGTTGTTTGCTGTCGGGTTGAGCCACAAAAAGGCATGTAAGTCGTCCAGTATTTTCATCGCAATCCCAAATCGTCAATCCCCGCCTGCCGGACGGCGGGCAGGGTCAAGTCAATCCAGTCAAGGTCTTTCTGCCAAGAGGACATTCAGATCCATTGGTTGACCATCTCTGAATATTCTTAGGGTCATGGTTTCACCCACCTTTAGCTTATCGAGCAGGCTAACCATCTGTTTCATGCCGGTAACTTTGTGGTCATCAATGCCGGTAATTATATCTCCTCCCAGGGGAATCCTCAGGCCTCCGACGATGACCTCCCTGTGGCCTCCCCGCAATCCAGCTTGGGCAGCCGGGCTGCCGGGTATGATTTGGACAACCAATACGCCCTCTTTTACGACAAGTTTCAATCCTTCCGAGAGCCCGGGATTCAGCGTAATACCGGTAATGCCGAGCCAGGGTCTTGCCACTTTTCCGGAGGTGATCAACTGGGTAGCAGTACTCCTGGCCATGTTGATAGGGATAGCGAACCCGATACCCTGGTATCCGCCGGAGAGGCTGTAAATTGCCGTGTTGATCCCAATGACCTCCCCGCTGGAATTTAGGAGAGGGCCGCCGGAATTCCCTGGATTTATGGCCGCATCAGTCTGGATCAGGTCTTCAATCTGATTTCCATCCGCTGTCCTTATACCTCTGTTAAGGGCACTCACGATGCCTGTCGTGAGCGTGTGGGAAAGACCAAAGGGATTGCCAATGGCAATCGCCTTTTGCCCGACCTTTATCTTATCTGAATCTCCCAGGGAGGCGACAACATTTACGTGCCTGGAAGGGATCTTTATCACTGCCAGGTCAGATGACGGGTCCCTGCCCACGAGGGTTGCAGGAATTTTTTCTCCATTTGCCATGGTAACGGTAATTTTCTGGGCTTTGGCGACAACGTGATTATTGGTCAGGATATATCCTTTCGTATCTATTATAAAGCCGGAACCCTGACCCTCTCTCGGAATGATTTCCAACCAGAAATTCATGCTAAGCGTTGTTGTGGCTATGTTAACTACAGCCGGGTGAACCTTTTCGAAAACCTTTGTGTTTATCTCTTCGTCGACCGACACAATGAGCGGCCTGGACACGGAATTAGTAATGGGCCTGTTAAAGTCGAGGGATTCGGCGCTCGGTCTTGAATGGTGAAAAAGGAAGAAGTCCTCCCGTTTGGACCAGAAGAGCAACAGAAGGATGATAATGGCAAGCCACAAGTAATTCAATTTATTGCTGGATAATGACATTATTTTTTACCTTATCATATTTTTTTGGGAAGTAGATTTGGGGAGTCCTATGATAACGTTGGATTTACTTTAAATGGCTGCATGAAAACTGTCAAGCCGATCTCTTGTGGACAGATGGTCATAGCCGTACAACAACTAACTAATGGTTTGAGCAGGGGAAGTATAAAACAAGTTTGCATTGACATATTTGTCGCACTGTTCTAATGAATGTTCAATAACTGCATGATAAATGGAGGAATAAGACGTGAAATATAAGTTTTCATTTATCTGGTTGTTTTTGGCGCTTTTTATGATGTTCGCTTTCTTTTCAGGTGAAGGTATTGCTCAAGAAAGGAAGGTATATACCCTGCCTGAGAGTATTGAAGAGGCAATAGCAAACAACTGGGTTCTCAAGGCAAAAAAGGAGAAAATCGACCAGGCGCGCTATGTGAAAAAAAAGGCCGGCTCTGAATTCCTGCCCAAACTGAGTACGAGCTATGGTTATACACGGCTGAGTGAGGTGCGCAGATCATCTGCGGCTTTGCTTCCGGTGGTAACTGGCGCAGGCATCCCAACCGGTAATTTTGCTTACTATCCCAGCTATGACATGAATACCCAGGATAATTTTCAATGGAAGTTTACCGCGACGCAGCCGTTGTTCACCGGTTTTGCCCTGGTAAGTTCTTTCCAGTTGGCAAAACTGGGCATTGATCAATCTGAAATGGAACTTGAACTGGAAAAGTTAGATCTGGCGTTAAAGGTAAAAAATGCCTATTTCGGGATACTAAAGGCGGAAAAGGCACTGGCAGTGGTAAGAATGGCGGTGGAATCGCTGGAGGCACATGTGAAGGTTGCTCGCAGTTTTTATAATGTCGGCATGATCCCCATAAACGACCTTTTAAAGGCAGAGGTGGAGCTGGGCAATGAGCAGTATGATCTTGTAAGAGCCCAAAATGCTGATCGACTGTCCCGCTCGGTTTTTAATATCATCCTATCCAAACCTGTTAATGCTCCTGTGGATGTGAAAGATGTCCTAGGTTACAAGTCAAGGGAAGGAGTTTTTGAGGATTACTTGGAAACGGCCTTTGAAAACCGCCCTGAAATGAAAGTCCTCGAGATCAATATTCTTCAGACAGACCAAAATATAAGGTTGGCCCAAAGCGGTTTTTATCCTGAAATAGGCCTGGAATTTGACTATATTAAGGCGGGTGATGATCCGGACGTGTCGGGCAGCCCTTTTCACGATTCCAGCTCGTGGCAAGCCATGGCTGTGGCCTCATGGAATTTCTGGGAATGGGGAAAAACCCATTATTCAGTGCAGGAAAAACAGGCTTTCAAGAGGGAGCTGATACAGACGAAAATGGGCCTACAGGACAGTATCCGGCTTGAATTAAAGGAAGCGATGCTGGCTTTAGACGAAGCGCGAAAAAATATTCCGACCACAAAGAAGGCAGTTGAGCAGGCTGAGGAAAACCTGAGGGTGAGTGAGGAGAGGTACAAGGCCCAAGTGACCACTTCCACAGAGGTGCTGGATGCGCAGACACTTCTGACCCAAGCGAGGACCAACTATTATAATGCCATCTACAATGAAAAGCTGGCCAGGGCAAAATTACTGAGAGCCCTTGGGACATATTGATCGGACAGTGCCTAAAGTGAACTAAAGTGCCTAAAGTTAAAAAAGATTAAAATGCTTAATTTTAGTCACGTTAGGCACATTAAACTTTAGCTCACTTAAATCATGATTCACCTATTCCATCTGTATAAAAATTTCGGTCCCAATATAGCTCTAAGTGACGTAAATTTACGGGTCCATGAAGGGGAATTTGTTTTTATCTCAGGACCCAGCGGGGCAGGCAAAACAACCCTTCTCAGGCTAATTTTTGGGGCAGAAAGACCTACCAGCGGTCATATCTTAATCAATGGAATCAATTTAAATCGTATCAGCCGCCTGAAACTTGATTTGCTGCGTCGAAAAATAGGTTTTGTTTTTCAGGATTTCAAGCTGCTGCCGGCAAAGACTGTATTCGAGAATGTGGCCCTTGCCCTGGAGGTGACCGGAGAACGTCGCTCGTTAATTCGGAAGAAAACCCGGCAATCTCTGAAGTTGGTCGATTTGGTAGATAAGGAACAAGCCTATCCTCTTGAGTTGTCGGGAGGGGAACAACAAAGGGTAGCTATTGCCAGGGCTATTGTGAAAGACCCCTTGATTCTTCTTGCGGATGAACCCACCGGCAACCTGGACCCGGACCTTACAAAGGATATAATGGTCCTTTTTAAAAGTATACACATGAAAGGGGCTACTGTGGTTATTGCTACCCACAGCCGTGAGTTGCTGGAAGATACGGAGCAAGGGAAGATATTTTTGAATCGGGGAAGAATTTTCGAGGAAAAATGGGACTGAGATTGTGGCCTTATTTTTTGAGACAGGCCCTTGCTAACATCATAAGCAACCGGATTGTTCATGCCATCGGACTTGGAACAATGGTTGTGTCATTGTTGATTTTTTGCACATTTTTACTTTTATTGGTGAACCTTAATGCTTGGGTTGGAGAATGGGGCCACTCCCTAACAATGTCTGTTTATCTTCAGGATGGAATAAGCGAGGTCGGAAGGGATAATATAGAATCTGTTGTCAGAAGCTTATCGGGTGCTCAAATCAGACGTTTTATTTCCAAGGAAAGGGCGCTAACAGAATTTAGGAGAGCTCTCGGTTCCCAGGCAGGCCTCATTGATGGTCTATCACATAATCCTCTTCCAGCATCTTTTGAACTAGTTTTCAATGAAGTGGAAGGGAAAAAAGTTGATGCCAGAGGGATAAAGCAGGATCTTGAAAAAGTGGAAGGTGTAGAAGAGGTCCATTATAGTGAAGAATGGTTGGATCGGTTCGAGGGCCTGATGAAGATGATCAGGCTTGTCGGTTTTATAATCGGGGGACTGCTTTGTATGGGGGTCCTCTTTATTGTTATGAATACCATAAAACTGACTATCTATTCACGTAAAGAGGAAATCGAGATTCTGAAACTGGTAGGAGCTACCAACTGGTTTGTCAAGATACCTTTTATGTTGGAAGGTATGATTCAGGGGATAATGAGCGGAGCTCTGGCACTTGTAATACTTTTTTTAGCGTATCTCATTATTTCTACCGAAAGGATGCATTTTTTGGATCTCGCCGTATTCGATTTTATATTCATCCCTAATGAATATGCCCTTTCGATCTTTTTGCTGAGCGTGTCTTTGGGATTGGCAGGGAGCTTTATCGCGGTAGGTCGCTTTTTTAAGGTATGAACAACGGGATTACATTTGGGTTATTAAAAAGTCTGATTTTTCCAGCCTTTCTGCTTCTTGCCTTTTTCTTAAAATCATCTGACGTAATTTCAATACCGGTATCCTGGGCCAGTGAATCTGAAATAAATGAAATCGAGTCCAAACTTTCGAGGGAGAAAAAGAAATTAAGGGCATTCGACATAAAAGAAAAAGACATATTAATCCACCTGGCTGATCTCGAACATGAGGTCGAGAAGAAAAGGAAGGCAATAGATGAGTTGAAGAAAAGGATTCTTCTTGCCAAGAGTGATATGGAAAAGCTGGGAAATAAGCTGGATGGTCTTGCAAGATCATTAGAGTCTGCGGAGATCCAACTGGCGAAGAGACTGGTCGCCTTATATAAGTATGGCAGGAAGGGTTATGTCAGAATGGTGGCTACCTCTGGTAATCTGGATCAACTCTGGCATAGATTGAAATACATAAAGGCTATTGTAAGTGAAGGTAGAAAAGAACTTGTTCGTCTGGCCGACCAGACAGTAAAGTACGAAAAGGAGATCATGCTGGTGCAGGAAAGTATTGCCAAGACCGAGGCAATGAAAAACAAAGAAAGCGAGCGTTTATCTTCTCTAAAAAAAGATCTTGAAAAAAAAGTGGTATATCTTGTCAAGATCCATATAGAGAGAGAGTTCTATGAAACAATCGTAAATGAACTGCAGATTGCGGCCCGGAATTTGAAGCAAACCATGCAAAACATAGAGACCAAAAAGACTTATAAACTTTCTCGACGTTCCAATTTCGCTGATTCAAAGGGCCGGTTGGCCCTTCCACTTGAAGGACGGATATTCAGAAGTGATAAACGCTTGGGATTCGAAAACATGATTCTTCAGAAGGGGGTCTTCATTGAGGGTTCTTCTGATGGAAAGGTGAGAGCTGTTTTTTCAGGGAGGGTCGATTTTTCCGGAAAACTAAAAGGCTACGGCGAAGTCATTATTATCAATCACGGCTCACGGTTTTTTACCATATCAGCTAACCTATGGCAGAGAAAAAAGAATGAAGGTGACGTAGTGGAGGCGGGAGAGGTCATCGGTTTGGCTGGACACATCGGGTCTTCGAAGGAGACCAGACTTTATTTCGAAATCAGAAGAGCAGGCAAAGAAGTGGACCCGTTAAAATGGCTGAAGATTAACTGACTGTGAGAATTTATCAGGCCGCCAAAGGCCTTCCCATATACCGATTTTTTAGTTGTAATTAGCACCCGGATTACCTTAAGATTTATATTACCCAAATTGTGAGAAAGCCAGATTAGGGAGCTTTCAGCAATCAGCATCAAGATGCCAGGAAGAAAGTGTTAGAGTTATAAATATGGAGCAAATAACATCTCGGATGGCTCATAGCCGAGAGCTGATTGCTTTTAATTGAGCGTTCTCCGCTCAATTGAGGTAATTAAGTACTGACAAAAAATCTATTTCAGGAGTTAGACGATGCCAATTTCAAAAACAAGATTTGTTTTCAATATTATTTTTGTTTCCTTCTTTATTGTAGGAGCCCTTTTCCTTAACGGGAATGGTGAGGGTGTCAATGCGGATACCAGGGAGGTATACAAAAACATAGAGATTTTTACCGAAGTGTTGAGGGAGATAGAAAAGAACTATGTGGAACCAGAAGATCCACAGGAGCTCATTTACGGGGCCATTAAAGGGATGATCCAAAGCCTTGATCCTCATTCTGCCTTTATGACAAAAGAAGAGCATAAGGAATTAATGATGGAGACGAGAGGGAGCTTCACGGGCATTGGTATTGAAATAACCATTAGAGACAGCATCCTGACAGTCGTATCACCTATCGAGGGAACGCCTGCCTATACGGCAGGGGTGAAGGCGGGGGATAAGATCGTTAAGATAGAGGAAAAATCTACTAAGGACATGACGATGATGGAAGCGGTTAAAATGATCAGGGGCCAAAAGGGAACTAAGGTCAACTTGACTATTATACGCAATGAGACGGAAAAACCACTAGAATTCTCCATCGCACGGGATGTCATTCCTTTGAGAAGCGTAAGACATTATCTCCTGACGCCCGACATAGGGTACGTCAGAATTTCCAATTTTCAAAGTAAGACAAGCAAAGATCTCTCATCAGCGCTTGAGGCACTTGAAAAGAACCGAAAGCTAAGGGGCCTGATCCTGGACTTGAGAAATAATCCGGGAGGGCTATTGACCCAGGCCATAAAAGTATCAGATATTTTTCTTGATGAGGGCGTAATTGTAAGTACCAAAGGAAGAGACACTCTTCAGGATATAGAAGCAACAGCCCATAAGAATAAAAAGTCGATTAGTTATCCAATTATCGTTTTAGTCAACAGTGGGAGTGCGAGTGCTGCAGAAATAGTGGCAGGGGCCTTGCAGGATAACAAAAGAGCTCTGATTTTGGGAACGAGGACCTTTGGGAAGGGCTCTGTTCAGACGATTCTGCCCTTGTCCGATGGCTCCGGGCTTCGCTTAACTACGGCCCGGTATTATACTCCAAGTGGCAAATCAATTCAGTCGAGCGGTATTACGCCTGACATTGAGTTGTCGTTCATACCCCCAGGCCAAAAAGAGGATAAAGAGAAGCCTCGATTTTTAAGGGAGGAGGATTTGGAGGGACATATGCCTGTGGAAAATGGAGATGATAAGCAAGCGACCGAAAAGGGCAAAGGAACAGAAAAAGATCAAAGGGTCAGGGAGCTGCTTGAGAATGATAATCAGGTACGTCACGCTTTGCAGTTGCTTCAGACCTGGACGATTTTCTCGCACATAAAAACTGGCTCATGACTTTTTTGAGGCCTTTTTGTGAACCGGTACCAGGGGAATAATATGGTTGTTTCCGCACGGTGATAAGTTTATTAATGATAATGAGAAGATGGAAGAGGCGTGTTAGAGGTAGAAAAATACCATCCACATTTATTCTGGTTATATTGCCTGCCTGGCTTGTTCCTATTTTTTTTTATAAGCGCGTATTTTACAATCTCGAATAGCTCTGCCGCGGATTCAAGACCGATATATGAAGAGATTTATTCCATTACGGATGACCTTACTGGAAGTATAACAAAGATAGATTATGCAATTTATGAATCACTTTTTCGGAGTGGTACCCAAGAAAAGGATATTTTCTTTTTAGATGTTCAGCCGAGACACAAAAACGGTTATGTCTGGGATTTTACTGAACTTCATATTAATTGCAACGATATCCATTCAGCCCTTGATCTTCAGAAGATCATTGTTTGCGAACTTGCCTCATTAGGCCCTAAAATAGGCCTAAGAAAAGAAAAGACCTCTGACGGCACTATTATCTGTCATATCTTTGCCAATGATCTTTACACACATAAGATAACCCTTAGATTCGATGGGTATAAGCCGGCCGGCGGAGCTGTCCGACCCAAGATTGCCATTATCATTGATGACTTAGGCTACAATTCGGATATTGCTTTTTCGTTCATTCAGTTAGATCTGTTGCTCAGCTTTTCAGTGCTTCCTTCGGCACCTTTTACTGGAATTGTTGCACGTGAGGCAAACAAAGAAGGGTGTGAAATACTTCTGCATCTACCCATGGAACCGAGGAAGTACCCGTCTGTAAACCCTGGTCCCGGCGCTTTGTTACTGTCTATGGATGAAGAAGAAATCAGAAGGATTCTTGATCAGGATTTGAAAGAAATTCCTGAAGCCAGAGGCGTTAGTAATCACATGGGGTCATCATTCACAGAGGACCATGACAAAATGTTAATTGTGCTAACTGAGTTGAAGAAGAGAAACCTCTATTTTATGGACAGCCGAACCAGCAGAAATACAGTCGGTTTCGGTCTGGCGAGAAAAATAGGTTTGCTGGCAGCAAAGAGGAGCGTTTTTCTGGATAATGATCCGGGACCTAGGGCCATAAGGATGCAAATGGAACGTCTTCTGAATATGGCAAGGCATAAGGGTGCTGCCATAGGAATCGGCCATCCTTATAAAGAGACCTTGACGATGTTAAAGGAATATTGCTCAATATTAAAGAAAGAATATAGGCTTGTTCGTGTGTCGGAACTGGTAAACTGAAATTGGAATTAAAGGATTGAAAAATTGGGTGATTTAGGATTTGGTGAGTTCAGGGAGTTGAGGGTTATTCCGAAAATCCCATTCCGAAATGCATAATCGAACAGGAGGAATAAATTGAAGGTTCCATTACTGGATTTGAAAAAGCAGTATGCGGAAATTCAAGATGAGATTGTTCAGGTTGCAAACGAGGTCTTTCAGTCTCAGCAGTTTATACTTGGTCAGAGAGTAGAAGACCTTGAAAGAATGATCGCTGATTATTGCCGGTGTGATTACGCTGTTGGTGTGTCTTCCGGTACGGATGCCATATTACTCTCATTAATGACGGCGGGCGTTGGATATGGTGATCTGGTGATTACTACACCATATACCTTTTTTGCCACCTGCGGTGCAGTGGCAAGGGTTGGGGCTACACCCATGTTTGTAGATATCGATAAAGAGACATTCAACATGGATCCTGCTGAACTTGGCTCGTTGGTTTCGGCTATGGATGAAAAACAAAAATCAAATATAAAGGCCGTTATTCCTATTCATCTTTTCGGTCAGTGCGCGGATATGGAACCAGTTCTGGAGGTAGCAAAAGCGCAAGGCCTGACGATTATTGAAGACGCTGCCCAGGCCATCGGAGCCGAATACGAATTTGACGATGGAGCAGTTCGAAGGGCTGGTGCTATGGGGGAATACGGATGTTTTTCATTTTTTCCGTCGAAAAACCTAGGTGCGTTTGGTGATGGAGGGATGGTGACGACAAACGACATAGATATCTATGAAAAATTGAAGATAATGCGTGTCCACGGGGCTAAGTCAAAATACCACCACTCTACCATCGGGGGCAATTTTAGACTGGATGCCCTTCAGGCAGCCATTTTGATCGTAAAGCTCAAGTATTTGGATGAATGGACGGCAAAAAGAAGGGAGAATGCAAATCTGTACAGAAAATTATTTCTGGAGAAAGGATTGGAGGAAATCCATTTACCAAAAGAGGTAGAAAAAAGACATATTTACAATCAATTTATCATTAAGACAAGAGACCGTAGAGACGAACTCAAAGAATTCCTCGACAATCGCGGGATTGGCTGTGCGGTTTATTATCCCATCCCGCTTCATTTGCAGGCCTGCTTTCATTATCTTGGCTACAATCCTGGAGACTTTCCCGTTTCAGTGGATGCGGCCAAGAAGACCCTTGCGCTACCTATATACCCTGAATTGGATGCTGATCAAATATGCTATATTGTTGATATGATAGATGAATTTCTGAGAAAAAAATAAATCGGCTTTTTTTTGTAAAAATGAAAAAATAGCTTGACATTATGAGTTGAGATATTTTATATAACTCAATTCTTTGGATCAGGAATAGAACAACAAAATTTCTTGACTTCCGTATGTGGATAGCTTAGATTTAATACATAGCTTGCTCTTTGAAAACTAAATAGTGATGTCGTGTAGGGCTCTTAAGAAACAAAGGGTCACAAACCCTCTTTAAGTTTAAGTGGAGAGTTTGATCCTGGCTCAGAACGAACGCTGGCGGCGTGC
>CAZENC010000024.1:0-17568 GCA_964513115.1 uncultured Desulfobacteraceae bacterium
GATTCCTAATCTGGGTGCCGCATGTTCGAGTCATGCCGGGGGCACCATTGTATTTGAAGTAAATGTCAGCTTAGCACAGATCTGACCGCCTGTGACATTAATGGAGACTGCAAAATGAGAAACCAAGCTGCAGATCTGCTGCAAGTATGTTCTGACTACCAAGGTCTGCTGGAAAAAATGTTATCATGCATCCAGCAAGTGATTATCGTAACGGACCTCGAGGGAAAAATACTGTTTGCCAGCAAGGCGGTCAGCAAGGTCTTGGGGTTTGCACCTGATGAGCTTTCGGACAAGGACTTGTCAGTCATTTTTACCCCGGAAGATTTGACCTATCTTTATTCGAATCTACTTCACATGGCACGAGATGACAAGCCTTTTGAAGGTGAGGTAATGCTTATAAGGAAGAACGAAACCCGCTTCCTTGCCTTTATGGCATTTCGTTCCCACCTGGTTTTAGACCATGAAAAAAGCGTAATTGTTATTTCCATTCAAGACATTGACAAACACAAACAACTGGAAAAAGCCTTTCATGAAACCCATTATGAAGATTTGATAAAAATTGCCAATGGAATAGCCCATGAAATCAGGAATCCATTGATGAGCATCGGGGGGTTCGCAAGCAGGATTTATAAAGCATGTAAGGCTACTGATGATCAACGGAAATATTACGACTATATCATTAACAATCTTAAAAGAATTGAAGGATTGGTAAAGAAGGTTGAATTGTTTGCCCGCGTTCCCAAGCCCTGCCTTACGGAAGCATCTATCAAGGAACTGATCGAGAAAGCTATACAGCCCTATCTTAAAAGCATTAAAGAGCAACATATTGATTTGGCTATCAATATTGACGAAACAAATTTGTTTGTGGATACGAGCCTTGTCATCTCAGCCTTATCGATGTTGATCGAAAATGCTCTGGATGCTATTCCTGACGGGGGAAGCGCCCTGATTAAAAGCGAGATAAAAGAGAATCAGTACGGGATATACTTGATAGACTCCGGCACAGGTATCTCATCTGAAAATCTTCCTTTTATCTTTAATCCGTTCTTCAGCACCAAAGCTAACAGGGCGGGAATAGACCTGCCAGTGGTAAAAAAAATTATGGAAAGTCATGGCGGCCAAATTGAGGTATCATCAAAACTCGACGAAGGGACTACATTTGTCCTTAAATTTCCTCTGGAACGACGACGTGCCATACGTATTTCTCGTTTGTAGGCACCTGAAATTTCTTTTAATAAGCGCGAAGCCATGCCCATAAGAATAATTTTTTGTATTGACTTGATTGCTGTGATTTTTTATATTAGAAAGTTAAATTCTTTATCAAGGAGCAGATAGCTATGTATGCGGTTATTAAAACCGGAGGCAAACAATACAGGGTCACCAATGGTGACGAAGTAAAATTTGAAAAACTGGACGGAAAGGTGGGAGACAGTATCACTTTTGAGCGGGTACTCTTAACATCTGACGGCGAAAAAGTCAATGTTGGCAAACCGTATCTTAAAAGTTCAAAGGTTATCGGGCGAATCACCCAACAAGGGAAAAACAAAAAAATCGTGGTATTCAAATACAAACGAAGAAAAGGCTACCGCAGGAAACAGGGCCACAGGCAGGATTTTACACTTGTCAGGGTCGAAAATATTGAAGCCTGAGAATAATGGATAAATAAGGGGTAAGTGCCATGGCACACAAAAAGGCAGGCGGAAGTTCAAAAAACGGTAGAGACAGCGCTGGGCAAAGATATGGTATAAAACGGTTTTCAGGCCAGAAAGTCCGTGCGGGAAATATACTTATCCGGCAAAAAGGAACCAAAATACATCCCGGCACCAATGTCGGTCTTGGAAGAGATTACACCATTTTTTCAAAAATTGACGGAATTGTCGCCTTCGAACGTTTTGGCAAGAGCAGAAAAAGGGTCAGTGTTTACGACTCGTAATTACGGGGAATGTTTTCCCCTCTCTTGAGATATCAAATGGGTTTTCTGGATGAAGCGGTCATTTGGGCCAGATCAGGAGATGGTGGAAGAGGCTGTATAAGTTTCAGAAAGGAAAAATTCATACCCAAGGGGGGGCCGGATGGTGGCGACGGCGGAAACGGCGGAAACATTATTGTAAGGGCTACAGGCAGTCTGTTCTCACTAACAAAATATGCTTCCAGCAAACACTTCAAGGCCCGCAACGGCGAACCCGGAAGGGGCAAAAATCAATCCGGAAAAAACGGAAGGGATCTTGTCTTTGAGGTCCCTTTGGGAACCATTATCGAAGATCTTGATACAGGAGAACTACTTGCCGATTTAGTCCGTGATAACCAGAAAGTCCTTCTCATCCCGGGGGGAAAGGGAGGAAAAGGAAATCAGCATTTTGCAACCTCTAAAAACAGGGCCCCAAGGATTGCCCAACCCGGCCTCCCAGGTTGGGAAAAAAGACTAAAGTTATCACTCAAGTTCCTGGCCGACATAGGCTTGATCGGATTGCCGAATGCAGGTAAATCCACCCTCCTTGCCCGCCTCAGCACCGCCAGTCCCAAGATAGGGAGCTACCCGTTTACGACAGTCTTTCCCAATCTGGGTGTCTTGACCTGTGATGATGACACATCAGTGGTAATTGCAGACATCCCGGGATTAGTTGATGGTGCCAGCGAAGGACGCGGCCTTGGTCATCGTTTCCTTAAGCATATTGAACGTACAGGGCTCTTATTACATCTTTTGGACATTACATTTCAACCTGATGAAGACATCCTTGAAGACTTCCATCTGCTGAGAAGGGAAATGGCGGCCTATAACCCTGCGTTGGTAAAAAAGCCTCAAATGGTTCTGATCAATAAGATGGATCTTTATGGCATCCAACACAGGGATCTGGTAAGTTTAAGGAAGGCCCTAAAGGGAATCGGCGTGGAAGCCCTACCCATTTCAGCCTTGACCGGAGACGGCATTGAGGAGTTGAAAAGAACCATTTTCGAAAAATGGAAAAAGTATCGAGAAAAGACCTGCTGAGATCGGTCAAAAGGATTGTTGTCAAAGTCGGAAGCGGGGTTCTTACCGCGGAAAACGGGCTTAACATTGCCGCCATCGAGGATCTTACCGCGGACATATGCTCTATAAAAGAGAAAAAAATCGAAATCATTATCGTTTCATCGGGTGCTATAGCCTGCGGCCTTAGAAAGATCGGCATGTCAAAAAGACCTCAGTCCGTATCGCAGCAGCAGGCCATGGCGGCCGTCGGCCAGAGCAGTCTGATAATGGCCTATGAGGAATCCTTCGTCCGTCACGGGCAAAAAGTTGCACAGCTTCTGCTAACCCGTGATGATCTCACCCACAGGCGCCGATATCTAAACGCACGCAATACCCTGTTCACATTACTCTCTTGGAAAATAATTCCTATCATCAATGAAAACGATACTGTGGTTGTAGACGAAATTAAATTCGGCGATAACGACAACCTCAGTGCCATGGTAACCAATCTTACAGAATCACAACTCTTGGTCAATCTGACAAATATTGATGGGCTATTTGATATGGACCCGCGCATTCATAAAGAGGCCAAACTCATAAAAACCGTTAAGAAAATAGATAAAAAAGTATCACAATTTGCCAGTTCTATCCCCGGCTTCCTGGGAACTGGCGGCATGGGAAGCAAGATCAAGGCGGCCCAAAAGGTAGCCCTTGGCGGAGTCCCGACCATTATCGCTAATGGACTGAAGCCCGGCATTTTAAAAAAAATATTTGCTGGGCAGCAGGAAGGGACCCTCATCTTGCCAAAAGATACAGCCCTTTGTGCTCGAAAACACTGGATCGCGTTCACCAAAGCCCCCAAGGGAGAAATCGTTATTGACCGGGGTGCGGAAGATGCCCTGGTAAAACATGGCAAAAGCCTTCTTGCCTCCGGAATTAAGGAGGTAAAAGGCAGATTCAGGCTTGGTAATTCCGTCCTGTTGATCAACGAAGCCGGAAAAGAGATTGCCGTAGGTATGGTCAACTACCATTCGTCCGACATCAACAAAATCATGGGTGCAAAATCCGGTGATATCGAATCAATATTGGGTTTTAAACATGATGATGAAGTGATTCACAGGGACAACCTTGTCTTGGCCGATCAAATGGATCAAGGAGACGATATATGCAACTAATTAGCATGATCGAGGATATGGCAAAACAAGCCAAATCTGCCTCCAGGCAATTGAGAAGGCTGGAAAGGGAACCAAAGGACGACGCGCTCAGGCTTATGGCGACAAGGCTTATGGAAAGGCAGGCGGATATAATCAAGGAGAACAAAAAGGACCTGTCCAAGGCAAAAGAGGCGGGACTTACTCCCGCCATGATTGATCGTTTGGCATTAGATGAAACTATCATTAAAGAAATGGCAGACGGGCTTGAGGAGGTGGCAGCCTTACCGGATCCGGTTGGTGAGGTCACCGGCACGTGGAAAAGGCCTAACGGACTGCTTGTCAGAAAAGTCCGAATCCCTCTCGGCGTTATAGGTTTTATCTACGAATCGCGTCCTAATGTGACGGTAGATGCTGCCAGCCTATGCCTGAAATCCGGAAATGCCGTAATACTCAAAGGAGGATCAGAGGCCTTATCCTCCAACCTCATCCTTGCAGATCTGTTGGGGGGAGCCCTCAAAGAGAGTGGCTTACCCCCAGAGGCGATCCAGGTAATTCCATCCACCGATAGAGAGGCGGTAAGCATCCTTATCGGTCTTGATGATTTTCTTGATATCATTATAGCCAGAGGTGGGGAGGGGTTGATTCGCTTTGTGACAAACCACTCAAAAGTCCCGGTATTAAAACACTACAAAGGAGTTTGTCACATTTACGTTGATAAGTTCGCTGATCTTGAAATGGCAAAAAATGTGGTTTTTAATGCCAAGGTCCAAAGGCCTGGGGTCTGTAATGCCGTAGAGACCTTGCTCGTACATAAGAGTATTGCTGATAGCTTTCTCCCTTCCATGTCAGAACTTTTCCGTGACGCCGGCGTGGAAATCAGGGGGTGTCCTGAAACAGCCAAGCTTGTTCCCTGGGCAAAACCGGCCTTTAAAGGAGACTGGGGCGAGGAATTTCTTGACCTCATTATTGCGGTTAAGGTTGTATCTGACATGAGAGAAGCTCTTGATCACATTGAAAAATACGGCTCCAATCACACGGAAGCCATCGTCACCAACGATCACGAGCGCTCCCGACGCTTTCTTGCCGAAGTCGATTCTTCAGTAGTTCTGGTCAATGCCTCCACACGCTTTAACGACGGGAACCAACTGGGGCTCGGTGCCGAAATCGGGATCAACACTTCCAAAATTCATGCCTTCGGCCCAATGGGGCTGGAAGAGCTGACAACCACGAAATTTGTTGTTCACGGAGAAGGACAGGTTAGGACTTGAAGTATTCATGACAGGGGGGATTATATCCTTCGCACAGTTGAAAGGGAGTTCTTTTGAAAAGACTGGGCATCTTGGGTGGTACTTTTGATCCGATTCATCTGGGCCATCTGCGCACTGCTGTAGAAATAGGGCAGGAAATGGACCTGGAAAAGGTTTATTTGGTTCCATCTGCCTCCCCCCCTCACAAGACAGTTGAGCCTGTTACCCCTTTTCAGCATCGACTGGCCATGGCCCGACTGGCGCTGGGAGATTCATCTTTCCTGGAGGTCCTGGATCTTGAAGGAAAGAGGCCGGGGCTTTCATATTCCATCGAAACACTGAAGGAAGTTCATAATACCTTCAGTCCCGAGCCTGAATTGTATTTCATACTGGGGGCGGACGCCTTCCAGGAAATAAGGACATGGAAGGAATACAGGCATCTTTTTGACTATTCTCACTTCGTTATCATCCAGCGTCCCGGGTCTCAACCTGATAAAATTGATCTCCTGCTTACAAACGCTGGATTGGATATCAGAAAAACCAAAAGGCCTGATGTATTTACGGCACCGTCCGGGAAGACCCTAACTTTCATGGCACCGACCCGTATGGACATATCCTCCACCGGCATAAGGGAATCAATCAAAAACGGTAAATCCATCCGTTTCCTGGTCCCTGATCAAGTCAGAAAATATATTGTTACAAAGGGATTATATAGGAGCCATGCAAACTTTTGATAAGGCAAAACTGTGTCTCAAAATAATCAAAGAGCGAAAAGCCATTGATCCGCTCTTATTTCAGGTGGGCAAGCTTACCTCCATTACAGATTACTTTATCATTGCCAGTGGAAGTTCCAGCAGGCAGGTTCAGGCCATTACCAGGCATCTGCAAAACCGAATGCGTGATGAGGGCTTCAGGCCTTACGGCGTAGAAGGACAACAGGAGTGGCACTGGGTCCTATTGGATTATGGGGATGTGGTCATTCACCTGTTTTACCATCCCATCAGGGACTTTTATGATCTGGAAGGCCTGTGGATTGAAGCCCCAAGGGTCGATCTGGAAGACGACGATAAGATTGGAGTTTAATTTTGAGCTTGAAAAATCATTTTTATGCAAAGCCGATCATCCTTATAGCTGTTTTATGCATATTCCTTTCACCCTTTTCCTTTTGGAAGCCCAAGGCATTTGCCTTATCTGTTGAGGATGAAAAAATCATGGGCCAGAAGTTTATGGCCTATGTCAGGGAACACTTTGAATTTGTGGATAATGATTTCGCCAATCATTACATCAATGATCTTGGCCACTACCTCATCAAGCCTTTGCAACCAAGATATTTTCCCTTTAACTTTTATGTCGTTGAGGAAAACTCCATGAATGCCTTTGCAGGTCCTGGAGGGCATATCTTTTTCTTTTCCGGCCTAATAGGAAGCATGGACACCGTAGACGAGCTGGCCGCTATCATGTGTCACGAGATAGGCCACGTCTCAGCCAGGCATATTGCCGAGCGGATCGAATTGAACAAAAAAATAGGCTTCGCTACCCTGGCAGGCATCCTTGCCGCCGTATTAATCGGTGGCAAAGCCGGCGGAGGCCTGGTAGCCGGGACCATGGCAGCCGGTATCCAGACTCAGTTAAACTACAGCAGAAAAGATGAACGGCAGGCAGATCAGTTAAGTTTCACATACATGAAAGCGGGCGGCTTTGATCCTAACGGAATGATCGTTATGCTCAATAAGATTCAAAAAGAAAGTTGGCTGGGAACTGACAAGGTTCCCGCTTACCTTCTGACACATCCCACCGGCCCGGAAAGAATGGCGAGCCTTGACAGCATGATGACCAACTACACGCCCGATCCTCCAAGAAAAGAGACAGCCCGATTCAGAGAGCTTTTCCCCTTCTTCAAGACCATCGTAATAGCTAAGAGCCTTGACACACGTAATGCGGAAAGGCTGTTTAGTCTAGCTCTGGAAAAGAACCCCGACTCGGCCTTATCCCACTTCGGACTGGGGATCGTCTACTCGGAGAGATCAGAATATGAGCTGGCAATCCATCATCTGAAAAAGGCCCAGGAGATAAATCCCGACTTCATACCGATATTGACAAGCATCGGAGAGGTCTACCAGATGAAAGGAGAATACAGGCAGGCCATATCCATTTTTGAAAAGGCCCTCCAATTGGATGGTGAAGACAAATCAACCCTGTTTCTCCTGGGATTGTCTTATGAGCATCTCAAAGAATATGGAAAGGCTACCCTGCTTTTTGAGAAGCTGGCCTCTTTCGAGCCCGTTAAAGATGAGGTTTATTATCACCTTGGCATTTCATATGGAAGGCGTGATCTGTTGGCTCCAGCCCACTACTATTTTGGAGTATATTTTAAAAAACTGGGTCAATCCCCGAAAGCCAGGTTTCATTTCGCCAAGGCAAAAGAACTCGCCGGTAATGATTCTGCCCTGCAAAAAAAGATCAATGAGGCCGCACAGGGACTTCTTTAGTATATCCGATTATTCCGTATTGCTGGCCCTTGCCACGAGAGTTTGTTCTTTCTATTCTTTTGGTGCTGGCCTTTTTGTCTCTTTTTCCTCCTTGGCCAAAGCGGTAAAGCTTCCTGCCAGGTAACTTTTCATTTCATCCGGCATACAAAGGTAAATCTTGCCGGGAAGCTTGCCATCCTGCGTTTTTCCAAACTCAAGACGCATGGAATAGCCTTTCATATATACCCTTGATTTGGGAGTCTTGCTGTTTTTCGGTTTCCATTTCATATGGATATGAGGTGACCCGAAACCACTCGAGCTGGCAATATTATAGGATTTTCCATCCGGCGACTCACCCTTTAAAAACAAAAAAATCGTCACTGAATGGTCCGGTAAAAAATCTTTCACATCACGAAAAGTCAGAATTCCGTTTTCAATTTTTGGGGACTCTGGCAAAAAGACTCCCCCGTGAACCATTCCCCTTGCAGGGACATCCGGCATTTTCAAATCTTTGAGATCTTGTCTCCATTTGTCCGATGAAGGTTTCAAGGATGTCTCCCCTTTAACCGCCTTCTCAGCCTCATCCTTAAGGGGTTTCACACCGCTCTCCTTCATCAACCGGGCGGCCTTTTTCGAATCGGCCTCAGCTTCCGATTTCTTGCCCATTGACATATAGGCAACACCCCTGTTGTAGTACAACTCGCCGTCATTGGGCTTTATTTTCAGGGCTTCGGTATAATCCCTGATGGCCGAATCGGCTTTTCCCATCTTATGGTAAATATTCCCCCTGTTACAATAGGCATCAAAGGATCGGGAATCAAACTCAATGGCCTTAGTGAAATCTCTGACAGCCTGTTCATTTCTATCCATTTTCGCGTACAAAAGGCCTCTATTATAATAAGCGTCCCCAAACTCTTTGTCGATTTCTATAGCCTGGGAATAATCTTCTATGGCCTTCAGGGCTTCGCCTTTTGATGCATTCATCCACCCTCGGTTATAAAAAGCACCTATATTTTTGCTGTCCTTTTTAATCAGATCATTAAGCTTTTTTATCTCAGCGTCATAGTCCGCTGTCATCACGGGAGCGCTTGCCTTTGCAGGCGGTTTTTTGATTTGGGATATCTTTTGTTTTGGTACAGACTTTTTTATGAGTTGTTGCCTGGCAGGCATTTTAGTAGCACCCGGGATAGGTTTTGACCTCAACTGCTTTTTTATATCCACTCCCGGAGCAAGAAAGGGTATGCCGATTGCCAGGACAGGCGGGATGATAATGGTGATAGTCCATATGAGCATGAGCTTGGTGAGTTGAAGTTCCTTGTGCTTGATCCAGCCCCAGATAAAGGTAAAAATCCCAATTAAGAGCCCCACAATTCCCAGTATAAGGCCCTCTTTCTTGAACAATTTGATAAGGACGATGATAAAAAAGACCAGGTTAGCAAGTAAACAAAGAAAAACTATTGCCCCTGTAACAATAAGGATGGCCATGGTCTCCTCCTTTTAATTGATAATTGAAACTCCCTGCACTTCATGTCTGTCGGGCCGGCAAAGATATAAACATTGATAATCAGTGCTCATCCGGAAATTGTTTGTTTACCGGATAGACACATTAAACTCATTATACCATTCATGAGCCTTAACTGCAACATACTATGGTGCGGTAACTCTTTACAGCTTTTCATACGCCTTACCAACAGACCCGTCCACATTACAACCATCCTGGAATCCGTATCGTTCATAGCTTTCAGCATGGGATATGAATTCACGCTCCTGAAGGCTCTCTCCCACGTAAAAGAAATTCGATCACCTTTTCGTCCGGAGGAAGAAAGATGTATTTTTCAAGACCTGCCGGCTCAACCCATCTTATATCCTGGGCCTGCAAGCATTTTGGTTCTCCTTCCAAACACGTACAATTAAACACGTGCAATGAGACCGCTTTGGTCCCGTATTCATGCTCAACCGTTAACAACTCCTCAACCGCCTTTACCTTTACCCCAAGTTCCTCTTCGATTTCTCTTTCCAGGCAATCCTTGAGGTTCTCATCCTTTTCCTGTTTCCCCCCCGGGAATTCCCAAAATCCCTCGTGATTTGATCCTTCAGGACGTTTCGCTATAAGGACTCTTCCACTCTTCCATATCAATCCGGCAGTAACGTCCAGATAGGGCTTTTTATTCTGCCCCTTCATCCTTGACTCTCCTCAGCCTCAACCTTAGATATGCCTCCTCCGCATCTTCGTGCCCCGGCGATATGTCTATAATCAGCTTATAGGCCCCCATGGCCCCCTCCAAATCCCCGTTTTTCTCACGCAGCCTTGCCAGATGCATCAATAGTTTCACATCTTTAGGCCTGACTTTCAGGATCTCTTGAATCTGTTTTATGGCCAGTTTGTCCTTTCCGGTCTTCACATAGGCCAGTACCAGGTATGCCCTGAAATCCGTCTGATCAGGGTTCGCCTCCAGACCCATATCCATGAAGTGGACGATTCTATTATAACGACCCCGGCTACTTAGGTAATCAAATATATAATGGTAAGGTTCGACATTCCTCGGCCGCAGTTTAATAAGTGCCCTGGCCTGGTTAAAGGCCATGTCGTCTTTTTCCTGTTTTTTGTAGATATCGAAAAGAATTCCGTGGGCCGACGCATCCTTTGGATGTGTTTTCACATAGCTCTCAAAATGTCTCAAACTTGCATCCAAATCCCCTGCCCCATATTCAAGAGCGCCAAGGTTATATTTCACAATATCGTTTTTTGGATCCTGCGAGAGAATTTTTTCATAAATTCCTCTAAGTGCCTCTTTTTCTTCTCGCCTTTCCATGATCTGAGCCATTAACAAAAGGGCCTCGAGTGAATTTGCATTTTTCTTCAAAATTTGTTTAACATACTTCTCCGCCTTTTCAAATTTCCCTTTCTCGATCATACTGCGAGCAAGCTTCAAACGGCTTTCAGTATCTTCGGATTTCAACTCTATCGCCTTGTCTAAATAAAAATCCGCCTTGTCTTTCTGATTAATCCTTTCATAAAGATAAGATAAATTATAATAAATATTTACATCTCTTTTATCCATCTCCAACGCATTGAGATAATAAGAGATAGCCTTTTCTAATGGACCGGTCTTTGCACAAAGATATCCGAGGCGTTTATAAACCGGCAGTTTGTCTTCCTCTTCCATTCGCCCCAAAAGGGCCTCGTACTCCTTAACGGCCGCTTTTAGTTCACCGCTTTTTTCAAGGGTCTCCGCCAGTTCTATCCGCTTCTCAAGATCATCCGGGTTGAGATTGACGAGCCTCTCAAGCACCGAAATTGTTCCGTCCTTGCTCTGCATGGCTGTATATACATCCAGGAGTTCCAGCAAGATATCCTCGTCCAATTCCTTCCCGGCCATATCCTCCAGCATGCGTACAACCTTTTTCCATAATTTCTGGGATTTGTACTCGTCAAGGAGCCTGCGTCTGATTTCAGAGTCCCCCGGTAGGAGACGTGAGGCACTCTCAAGAACTGCCAATCTTTTCTCCGGATCTATAGTCCTTTCGGCCTTTCCCAGCCAATCTTCCGCATAAGGTTTAACCTTCCATTCCACGTATCCCAGGTCTTGATTGCGGTATTTTACCCAAATCTGGAATTTGTAATGATCAAGTATTTTTTTCTCGGGCAGCAACTCCGAAATACTCATTTCCCCATACCGGAGGGCATTCACATCTAAACCCCTTGACACCAGGCGAATAAAGAAGTTGAAGGGGACATTTGTGGAAATCTCGACAATTTTGACCCTGTCTTTTGGATGGAACGCAAGGATTTCCCCCGACAGTATCTTCTGTGGTTCCTTATTCACTGTTAGCAGAATGAAATTTAACCGGGGTGGGATAACATATAAGCCGCGCCAAAACCACCAACCTGAGATGGAGGCGGCAATCACGACTATGATTATCAGCCAAAAAACCGACTTTCGGTACACTGGACTTTTTTTTCTCTTATTCACCAACCGGCAGCACTAAAAGGATTGACTTTTGATGGCTTAAAGAAGCCTCCTCAAATACTCAATCTCTAATCGAAGATAGTCAACTCGTGTGACCACAACAGCATTGCGTCATATCTAATTGGAAAAACTACTTATTGCTATTTATCTTACCCTTCGCTCCCTTGGCGAACTTGCTTTCCCAGACTAATAAGACCGGGCTGGCCACAAAGATTGACGAATAGGTTCCCACAATAACGCCTATCATTATTGCAAAGGCGAAATCATGGATCACTCCTCCGCCCAGAATAAAAAGTGCAACGACGACGACCAGTGTGGTTGTAGAGGTAAGAATGGTGCGGCTCAGCGTCTCGTTAATGCTGGCGTTCATAACCTCTTCAAAGGGTCGCCTCCTAAAACGCTTCAGATTTTCCCGAATCCTGTCAAAAACTATAATTGTATCATTGAGAGAATAGCCCACGATAGTTAGTATGGCGGCAATTATGGAAAGAGAAATTTCTCTGTCTGTCAGTGCAAAAGCACCGACCGTAATAATCACATCATGAACAAGCGCAATAATGGCTCCCAGCGCATATTTCAACTTAAGGAACCAGCAGAGACCTATTGCGACTAATAATGCAATCAAGATAAGCCAGGTGACCGTCATCCCAAAACTGGAACATATGTATACTACAAAAGCCAAAGATAGGGCCATAACTATACTCATCACCCACTTGAGTTCAAATCGGCCGGAGATATAAATGGCAATGAACAGCAAGGCGTAAAAAATAGCAAATAGGGCCTTCTCCCTTAGATCTTTTCCAACTTTCGGCCCCACCATTTCCACCCTTCTCATCTCAACACCCTGGCCGAGTTCAGAAACAAGGGCCTGTTTTACCTTGTCACCCAAACCGGCCAATTCAATGTCTGTATGCCTTATTCGAATCAGGTATTCGAACTGACCTTCTTCACCAAATTCCTGAACGATGCTGTCCTGAAGATTGATTGATGCAAGAGAAGATTTGATTTCAGAAGGGGTTCTTTTCTGATCAAACTTGATCTGTATCAATACACCGCCCGAAAAATCCACACCAAAGTTAGGCCCACCCCTCCATATTAGCAATAAAACGGTCGCAATGATCATTATGGTGGATAACAGGAATGCAAGTTTCCTTTTTCCAACAAAATCAAGGTTAATTCCCGGCTTGATGAATTCCATTTGCTCAGTCCTTGGTTAGAATGTGTTCATCCTTTTACTAAATGCTGACCTTTTTCATCCTTCGCAATACATATAAATAATCAAAAATGATACGGGTTACAAAGATAGCCGTAAACAAACTCGCAATTATGCCGATACTCAGGGTCACCGCAAAACCCCTGATCGGCCCGGTTCCGAACTGAAAAAGGACAAGCGCAGCGATCAAGGTGGTAATCTGGGCATCAAGGATCGTTACCAGGGCCTTTCCGTATCCTCCCTCAATAGAGGACCGTGGCGTCTTTCCAAGTCTCAGTTCTTCCCTGATGCGTTCGAAGATCAGGACGTTGGCATCAACAGACATACCTATAGTGAGTATAATCCCTGCGATACCGGGCAGGGTTAAAGTGGCCCCGAAAAAGGCAAGTCCCGCCATAATGAAAAGGATATTTAAAACGAGGGCAAAATCCGCGATGAAGCCTGCTAGCCCGTAATATATGACCATAAAAACAATAACGACAGCTCCGCCTATAAGCATTGACTTAAAGCCCTTGTCTATTGAATCCTTTCCCAGGGAAGGCCCCACCGTTCGCTCCTCGATAATCACGACAGGAGCTGGAAGAGCTCCTGCCCTCAGAACAATGGCCAGATCCCGTGCTTCATCCGTGGTAAAACGCCCCGTGATCTGGGCCTTACCGCCTGATATCCTGTCCTGAATAACAGGTGCGGAATTGACCTTTTTATCAAGGACGATAGCCAGTCTCTTCTTTATGTTCTGCCCTGTGATCTGTTCAAAAAGCCGTGCGCCTCTTGCGTCGAATGAAAGAGAAACGTAAGGTTCATTGTAACGGCTATCAATCTGTACCCTGGCGTCCGTTATATACTCCCCCGTTAAGAGGGTCCTTTTCTTTAAAAGGTATGGGATCTTGGCCTGACGGCCTGTCTTTCTATCAATGCTTATCTCATAGAGTATCTCATCCCCAGGCGGCATATTCCCCTTAAGGGCTTCCTCAACACTGTTCTCCTCATCAACCAGCTTGAATTCCAGCAGTGCTGTTTTGCCGATAAGCTCCATTGCCCTCTTGGGGTCCTTGACCCCCGGCAACTGGATCAAAATCCTGTTGTCTTCTTGTGGCCTGATATCAGGTTCACTGACTCCGAACTGATCGATCCTGTTTCTTATCGTCTCAAGGGCTTGGTCCACCGCCATTTTCATGACACGGCCCCTCGCCTTGGAAATCAAAACGAGCTGAAACGTCGGCTGGTTTTCGTCACCCGATACCGATTTCAGTTCAAAATCAGGATAATTTCCTTCTGCCATATCCGTAAAAGGCTTCGCATCTTTCGATCGCATGAGGATCACGCTTACCCGATCGCTACCAATGCGATTAATTTCCATGTACCTGATTTTACTCTTGCGCAAATCGAGCTTTAGTTCCTCCACAACACGCTCAAGATGGCTTTCCACTGCCTTCAAAGCCTGGACTTCAAGAATGAGATGCATGCCACCCTGTAGGTCAAGACCAAGATGGATCTTGTCCCTCGGCAAAAGGTTGGACCACCACGCCGGAAGGTCACCAGTAAGAGATGGGGCGAGATAAACGAATCCCATCACTGCTATGAATAAGACAATTACGCCTCGCCAGCTTAGACTTTTTGACACTTGTTACTCCATTTCACGGTTGACTAACAACTATTGAGCCTTTAGGTTCTTCCCCCACTTGGTTGGGAAAAAACCCGCCTGCCGCTTGTCCGCCTTCTGTTTGGCGGGTACGGCGGGCAGGCCTGCCTACCTCAGGCAGGGGTCCGGGGACAAGATTGTCAATTCTTTAAAACTATCCCGCCTATAGATCCAATATACAAACAATCACGATGGCTTGCTCGCCACACCTGAGATTGAGCCCCTCGAAACCTTGACCCGTATTTTAGGGGCAATTTCCATGGTGACAATATCATCCGCCAGTCCTGTAACCACCCCATGAAGCCCGCCCGAACTCACGACCCGATCCCCCTTTTTCAGGGCTGCAAGAAGCTGTTTGTGCTGCTTGGCCTTTTTCTGCTGGGGCCTTATAAGCAAAAAATAAAATATGGCGAACATGAGTATCAGGGGGACAAAAGCTCCAAAACCTCCGCCTTGTCCGCCCGCACCGCCGATTCCCTGTCCTCCCATAGCATATGCCAGAAAATCCATCTCAATACCTCCTCCAGATTTAGTTAAAAGGTAAAGTCGTTAAGCCTTTAAGTCGCAAGTTTCCTCACGCCACCGAACCCCTTCTAAGCCGAACTACTCAACTACTTCGCTCCCTTGCAATTCTAAAAAGTTATGTCGGTAGCCAGCAAACTTGTCTTGCTTTATGGCCTGTCTAATCTCTGCCATCAGGTGTATATAATAGTAAAGATTATGAATCGTATTCAATCTATATGCCAGGATCTCCTTGGCCATAAACAGATGCCTCAAATAGGCCCTTGAAAATTGGGAACAGGTATAACACCCGCATTCTTCATCAATGGGCCGCTTATCCTCCGCATATTTCGCGTTTTTAATGGTTATCCTTCCTTTTCGGGTAAAAAGGGTACCGTTCCTGGCATTGCGGGTGGGCATGACGCAGTCGAACATATCAACGCCGAGCGTGACGCATTCTACGAGATCCTCCGGCGTTCCCACACCCATCAGGTAAACGGGTTTATCATCCGGTAGCAGACCAATCGCGTCTTTAATGACCCTCTCCCTGGTTTCCTTATCTTCTCCGACCGAAAGACCGCCAATGGCATACCCGTCAAAACCCATTTTCACCAGTTCTCTTGCGCTAATCTCCCTCAGGTCACGGTACATGCCGCCCTGAACGATTCCAAAAAGGGCCTGCCCCTGTTCGTTTTTGTGTTCGAGGCATCTGCGAGCCCATATGCTCGTCAACCTCACCGAATTCAGGACATACTCGTAATCAGAAGGATACGGAGCACATTCATCAAAGGCCATGATAATGTCTGCGCCCAGGGCCTTTTGGATTTCAATGGATTCCTCCGGGCCGATGAAATGCCTTGACCCATCTATATGAGATTGAAAAGTAACCCCGGCCCTCGAAATATCCCTCAAGCGCGACAGGCTGTAAACTTGAAACCCTCCGCTGTCCGTCAAGATCGGCCGGGACCAGTTCATAAAACCATGGAGACCACCTAGTCTTTCTATTACCCTGTGTCCCGGACGGAGATAGAGGTGGTACGTATTGGCCAGGATAATCTCTACTCCCGCATGCTTCAGATCCTCCGGGGAGACCGCCTTCACCGAGCCCTGGGTCCCAACCGGCATAAAGACCGGTGTTTCAAAATCTCCATGGGCGGTTTTGATTTCTCCGACCCTGGCACGGCATTCACCGGACCTGTTAACAACCCTGAATTCCAATTCAAAATACGAACAAGATAAAGTTTTAATAAAAATATTTAATCTTTTTGATCACTTCAGGTGTCTTAAACACCATCCCCTGTTTTTCCGGGCAAAATAAAAAAAATTTATTCGATCATTAAGCCGGAGATGACGTGCTCAAAGAATCAGCATTGCATCACCATAGCTGTAAAATCTGTATGCGTTTTCAATAGCCCTTGAATATGCCTTCTTTACCAAATCCAGACCGGCAAATGCTGATACAAGAAAAAGCAGGGAGCTCTTCGGCAAATGAAAGTTGGTTATCAATGCGTCCACAACCTTGAAGGAAAAACCGGGGGTCACTAACAGATCCGTTTTTCCCTCTCCAGGCAGGACGGAGCCGTCGAGAGCAACCGTCGTTTCCAGGGCCCTTACAACCGTGGTTCCCACGGCAACTATACGCCCGCCTTTGTCCCTGGTTCTTGCTATGGCCTCAGTTGTTTCCGGTTCCAACCGGTAATACTCTTCACCTAACTGATGCTTTCTTATATCCCTTGTCCGGACCGGACCGAAGGTCCCATAACCTACGTGAAGGGTCAGACGGGCTAAGGAAATCCCCGAATGTTCCAACTTTTCGATCAATTCATTTGTAAAGTGAAGTCCTGCCGTAGGTGCGGCAACAGCACCTCTTTTCTCGGAAAAAACGGTCTGGTACCGCTCCCTGTCAAGCTGTGAGTAACCGTCTTTTTTCCCCCGCTTAATATAAGGGGGTAAAGGCATGTTACCATTTTCTTCAAGCAGAGAATCAAGGGGCCCGTTACCCCTGAATCGGATTCTGACCAGCCCGTTTCCCAGGACCTCTCTGACCTGTCCGGAAACACCTGAATCAAAGAACAGGATGTTTCCCTTTTTAGGCCGCTTGGAAGATTTCAAAAGGCATGAGCGCGTTGCAGGGCCTTTTTTATTTGAAGCTAGGTTTTCAAGCACCAAGACCTCAACACGCCCCCCGCTCTCTTTGCGGCCAAAAAGCCTTGCGGGGACAACCCTTGTATCATTCACGATTAAAAGATCACCAGGTTGGATCAGATTCGGAAGGTCAAAGAAATGACGATCCGTAAACGACTTTGTCAGGCGATCCACCACAAGCAAACGGGAATGATCGCGCTTCAAGGCCGGAACCTGCGCAATCAACCTTGGTGGCAATTCATAATTATAATCTTCAATATTATACATCCAAGCATTTAAA
>CAZENC010000025.1:0-17384 GCA_964513115.1 uncultured Desulfobacteraceae bacterium
ATTGAGAAGTGTCAGACAGGATCTACAGAAGAGGGAGCAAGGTTGCTTTCTGCTGCCACATTTTACCGGCGGTATTAATTTTGCTATTCTTTCAAGGTGAAAATTTTCAGCGCTTCAGATAAACCGCCTAGCCGTATTTGAGAGCCAGTTGAGGGAAGAATTCAGCAAATAAGAGGATGGGGGACAGGAATCAATAATTTTTGGGAGTCTATTATGAAAAAGAATTCTTTAGTCCTGTTAGTATTTGTCTTATTTTTTTCGATTCTCGTCTTGTCAGCAGTGCAGAACTCAAGGGCTGATGATATCGGCGGAGGCCAATACAAATTAATCAAACAATGGGAAACGGAAAAAGTGCTTCGAATCCCTGAATCCGTCCTTTACGATGAATCCGGAAACATCCTTTATGTTTCTAACATCAACGGGAGACCGACGCATAAAAATGGACAGGGGTTTATCTCTAAGGTTTCTCTTGACGGGAAGATAGAGCGCTTGAAATGGGCAACCGGATTAAACGCCCCTAAAGGTTCTGCCACTTACGGGAACAAGCTCTATGTCTCTGACATTGACCAATTGGTAGAGATAGATTTAGAGACGGGAAAGATACTGGCCAAATATCCTGCGGCCGGAGCCAAGTTTTTGAATGATGTGGCTGCCGATGCTTCAGGGAATGTCTACGTTACAGACATGTCCGGTGAAAACAGCGTAATCTACAAACTGAGTCAAGGCAACATGACCGTCTGGGTGAAGGGAGAGGAAATTATCAATCCCAACGGTCTTTTCATGGAAGAAAAGAGGTTGGTAGTGGGTAACTCCGGAGACGGGTCTTTAAAGGCCATAAATTTGGCCGATAAGAAGATAAACACCATAGCAAAGGTAGGCTCAGGCATAGATGGACTGCGATCGGACGGGAAAGGGAATTATTTTATATCGGACTGGAAAGGTAAAACATCCCTTGTGGCCGCTTCCGGTAAAATAATTGTGCTCATTGACACGACAGCCGCTAAAATCAATTCAGCTGATCTTGAATACATAAAGAGTAGAAGACTCTTGCTTATTCCCACGTTTTTTGACAACAGGGTAGTGGCCTATAAGGTGGAAGAAAGAAGATGAAACAGATTTTAAAATGAATCGGATAAGATCACTTGCTCGTCTATGGCAAATGCATATGCAGCAGAGAAGAGAAGCTGTGAAAACCCATGAGAGGTCTCAATGAAAAAGGCTATTATTGAGATGCTTGTCTGTCCCGCCTGTCTTCCAGATGAAAACAAACTGAGCAGCAAGGTTCTCCAGGAGCAGGGGGACGATATTTTTAAAGGTTCTTTAACGTGCCGTAAATGCGGCAAAGTCTACCCGATTCGGAATGGAATAGCATTTCTTGATTTGATGTCTTTTCAAAAAAGGGAGAAAACCGATTCCAAATATGAAACAACTCCGGTTCTATCGTCATATGTGTGGAGCCATTATGGTGATATTTTAAACGATTCAAACGCTTCTTCTGCATATAGTGAATGGGCAGATTTTATGAACCCGCACTCGGGAGTTACAATCGATGCAGGATCAGCTGTAGGACGTTTTACATTTGAAATGAGTAAAAAGAGTGACTTTGTAATAGGCATTGACAATTCCTTATCTTTTGTTCAGGCAGCAAGGGAATTAATGATAAAACGCCGGATGAAAATCGACTTAAAGCAAGAAGGAAGACTTACCGAGGAAAAAACAGTATACCTGCCCGAAATATGGGATAGCAATAAGGTCGAATTCATTGTAGGGGATGCACAGGCATTACCATTCAGATCAAAGGCCTTTTCTTCTCTTGCCTCTCTTAATCTTGTCGACAAGGTTCCGTTTCCCATAAGACATCTTAAAGAGATGAATCGTGTTGCAAAAGAAAAAGATGTGCAGTTTCTTTTTTCCGATCCCTTTTCGTGGTCTGAAGATGTGGCAAACGAGGAAGATTGGCTGGGCGGAACAGAAAGAGGGCCGTACTCCGGCAGGGGGGTAGAAAACATCATGGCGCACCTTAAAGGTGAAAAAAGTGGATTGGTGCCCGAATGGAAAATCGAAAAGCACGGGCATGTCTGGTGGAAGATACGTACGCACTCCAATCACTTTGAACTGATTCGAAGCTGTTTTGTTAAAGCTTTTAGATAAATAAATTACATAACTTATCTAATATATAAGAATAATTGGGACTGCTCACGTAGCCAGGCTGAAGCTGTTTAGACTGAAGGTTGAAAGGGTCCGAAAAGCACAATTGAGGCGCTGTGGTCGAGAAACAGTAGGTTATCTAACCAAACATGACTTCAAAATGTACGGTATTCCCGTTTTTCCTAACAGTCTTCAGTCTTCAGCCTAACCATCTGAGAAGTTACGAATAATTAAAGGATAATTCATGCAAAAAGATACAGTCTGTCGTTTATGTTCATCGTGTTGCCCTGTTGAGGTGGAGATACAGGATAATAGACTGGTATCAGCAGAGCGAAAATCATTTTTATCGCCAGAGGAAAGTTATCCCTGCCCGAAGCTCAATGCTGCGGCGGAAATCGTATATTCCCCTGAAAGGCTAAAAAGGCCGCTTGTGAAAGAAAAGGGTGGCGGTGGCAGTTTTAGGGAAACATCATGGGACGAGGCGCTGGGTATAATTGCAGACAGGTTCAATTATTTTAAAAATGAATATGGGGCCGAATCAATATGCTGGTTGAGGGGAATGGCGGCAGACTGGGGCGCTCCATGGGATTATGCAAACAGACTGATGAATCTCTTTGGATCGCCTAATGCCATAGGAAACGGGTCTGTCTGCCATGTGGCCCGGGAAATGGCGCATGTTTATACCTATGGAGCCATGACTTACCCGGATCAAAAGAGTTCGAAATGCATTATTGTGTGGGGAAAAAATGATAGAGATACAAACCCTACAGCATACGAAGGTATCCGTTATGCAAAGCGGCATGGAGCAAAGCTGATTGTAATAGACCCTATACGAACAGATCTTGCCGAAATGGCTGACATTTGGCTCCAGATAAAACCGGGCTATGATGGAATGCTCGCAATGTCCATGATTAATGAAATCATATCGGAAAAGCTCTATGACAGAAATTTCGTAAAACAATGGACTATTGGATTTGAACAGCTAAAAGACTCTGCAAAGGCCTGCAAGGCTGAAAACATAGCAAAGAACATCTGGCTTGACCCAGACATGATAAAATCAGCCGCACACTTATATGCCACAAAAAGGCCAGCATGTATTATTGAGGGAAACGGTCTGGACATGCAGCTCAATGTTTTTGACAATACCAGAGCTGTTTGCATCTTGAGGGGGTTGACGGGAAATCTTGATAAACCCGGCAGTGACCTCTTACCGCAACCGGTTCCTGCTAGAAATATCCAGCTTAAGGAGCGTCTGCCAAATGACGTGAAACCAATAACATGTGAATACCCTCTTTTCAATGAATTTCACGAGACATGGGGAAATCAAGCCCAATCATGCATTATTGACGCAATTCTGGATGAAAAGCCGTACCCGATAAAAATGCTTGTAGTGCAATCCGCAAATCCTGTCGTTACAATGACAGATTCAAACAGAGTTATTCGCGCCTTTGAGAACCTCGAGTTTATGGCGGTGATTGACTTATTTATGACCCGAACAGCAAAATTCGCTGATATTATTTTACCCGCAACGAGCCCCTTTGAAAAAACGCAGTTAAACCGAGCATTTATGCGCAATAACCCCGTTGTAATTCAAAACCAGGTGATAGACTGGGTTGCTGACAGCTGGCCCGACTGGAAGATCACTTTTGAACTGGCAAGAAGGCTTGGTCTGGGCGAAGAATTTCCGTGGCAGACAGTGGAGGATGCCATTGATTATCAATTGGAACCTGCTGGAATAACAGTGGATATGTTGCGAAAGAACCCCGGCGGAGCCCGTTCAGAGAACAGAGAATATGAAAAGTATAAGACCAGGGGATTCGGCACACCATCAGGTAAGGTTGAGTTCCATTCAAAGAGACTTAAAAAACATGGATATCCTCCTGTTCCCTACTTTGATAGTGATGCAGAAGATTCCATTAGCTTTTATAATAAAAGAGATGAATATCCTTTTCTGGGAATAAGTGGCGCACGCACAAAGTGTTTCACCCACTCGCAATTCAAATGCATCCCATCACTTGTAAACCGCAACCGGGAATGTGCCATAGATATACATCCCGGTGATGCACATGAAAAAATGATTTCAAATGGGGATTTGATAAAAGTAGAAACTCCAAGGGGTTATATATGTATGAAGGCAAGGATTTCCGATGTAGTGCATCAGGGCACGATTCGGATTGCTTGGGGTTGGGGCGAATTCAACCCTGACTACAACCTGAATAATCTTACTGATGATGACAGGAGAAGCGACATAACCGGAACACCATCCAATAGAAGCTTTATGTGTAAAATATCCAAGATATCCGGATAGATAAAGCTAATTTTTAAGGGATAACATAGTTGTCCGGGTTATTGAAAAAAGGGGTTTGTTCTGCGTTCCCTTTCTATGGTGCTGGCAGGGCCATGTCCTGGATAAACTCGTAAATTCCCGTCAAGTGCCAGAATTTTTGATTGGACACCTTTAATCAGAAGGCGGTGGTTGCCGCCGGGAAAATCGGTTCTTCCTATGGAACCGGCAAAAATCGAATCCCCTGTAAATACAGCACCAGGGGCATGGTAACAGACACCGCCGGGAGAATGCCCCGGGGTATGAAGGACCTTGATCACGTATGTACCCAGTTGGAGATCGTTCCCTTCGCTCACTTGACCATCGGGGCTAAACCCGAGGCCCGGTATGTCCATCGGGTGAATGTAAACCGGGGCCCCTGTTATTCTTTTCAATTCACCGGCGCCCCCAACATGGTCGATATGGCCGTGCGTGATGAGAATGTATCGTATTTTAAGGCCGGTTTCCGTTATCGCCTTGACGATTCGAAATACCTCGTCACCGGGATCAATAACAAGTCCTTCCATTGTCTTCTTACATCCGAGGACATAGCAGTTGGACTGATACGGACCGACAACTATTTTTCTGAGCATGAAAAAGCTCCTTTGGGAAAATGGTGATTATTTCTTGAATTGAAAGGTAACTCTTTAACTCGACTTGTCAAGCTTGACAGGGGATGGTCGAAAAGCAGGTACCGGCCGGGATCATAACCTTGAATCGGCCCGAAAAATTAGCCGAGGAGAGACAAAATGACCGTTACTTCCAATAATAATTGGGGACCATTGGGCATTATTTCGGTTCTGACAGGTATTGTAAGCTGGTTCTTCGGGGGATTCCTGTCTCTCATTATAGGAATGAGTGCTGTTGCCGTGGGATTTGTCGGTAACAAGATGCATCAAAAATTGTCTCAAACAGGGATGATAGTCGGCGCATTCCCTGTGCTTTTTGTAAACCTGATGAACCTTGGGATCGTTCCGATGCCTTCTTCCCTTGAATCTGATAAATCACACCTCATTAACTCAATTAATGCATCCATTCGGGCGTTTGACATAATGAAAAACAACAAAAAGCTCCAAGACAAAGAGAAAGAAATTTTTTTGGATCACTGCAGAAACGCGCTTCAACAGGCAAGGATGGTAAATATTGCAGAGGTTGAAAGGCAGGTGACCCGATTTAAACATCATTACGAAGACGAATTTATAATGGGAATGGAATCGTTCATTGAAGGTTATGAGGGTTCTGGTTTCTCAGGAAAGTTAAAAGGTGCTATATTGTTGGATAAGTGGGCAATATGGAATAGAGAAAACAACAAAAGGCTGGGGAAGATCAAAGAACCAACTCCATCTTTGTTTTCATTTATAAAAGGATCTTTTCATTTCAGATAAATTCCTGATTACTTTTCTCATATGTCGGAATATATGATTGAGATGGTGAAGGCATTTCAAAAAACGGGATCGTTCTGGTAGATTCCACGCAAATAGTAAAAATAAGAAGCAAATAAAACATCAACAAAAGTGCATTCTAAAAACAATATGAAGGGAGGTACAAGTCATGAAGATTCCGAAGTATGTTACAATAGAAGAGGTAAAAAGGATTTGCAAGGCACTCAAAATCAGCGACTGGACTAAAAAGAAAGAGCCGCAAGTCTCATTGAAAGAAGCAAAGATAATTCTCGCCGAGGTAAACAAGGGCAAAATGAATATCGAGCCCAAGGAGTTCCAGGCAGGCCTGGAGGTTGAACTTGAACATGGGTTGCAGTTCAAGGATGCCAACGTGACCAATAACCACCCTCTGCTCACCGGTCTGATTGTGCTCGCCCATTTCAAAGAATCACTTGACTATTACAGGCTTCTGGAGGTGGCAGAGCTTGAGGGGGACCTGCTCAAGGCTGTGGCGCGCGGACAGGCAAAGAAGATCAAAGATTATTATGGAAGGCTTGCAAAGGCGAGGATAGTCCTTAGGAAAGCAGAGTTAGGCCGCTTGGCGTAGTACCTGAATATTGAAGCGAAAAAGGACAAAAATGCAACTAAATTGTAGGAATTGAAGATGATCAGAATAGTTGCCGTGTATGGTAGTCCACGCCGCAAGGGCAACACAAGTTTGCTTCTAAAAAAAGCGGTCCAGGGGGCAAGGGAAACAGGCGCCGAGGTGGAGGAGGTAGTGCTTAGAGATCTGGAGATCTCCCCCTGCCTTGAAATTTATGGATGTAAGGAGACGGGGAGATGCGTTATCCAGGATGATTTTCAGCGTGTTCTGGATCAGATTCAAGCCTCCGAAGGCATCATGCTTGCCTCCCCGATTTTCTTTTACGCGGTTAGTGCTCACACAAAGATGCTCATAGAGCGGTGTCAATCTCTCTGGGTTAAAAAATACTGGATCGACAAGGTCCCTTATGGCCAATGGAAACCAAAAAGGAAAGGACTCTTTATTTCGGTCGGTGCCACAAAGGGAAAAAAGCTTTTCGACGGAGCTCTTCTTACGATAAAGTATTTCTTTGACGTTCTCGACACGGAACTCTGGAAAGCTCTTTTACACCGTAGTCTTGATTTTGAGGGGGATGTATTGAAACACCCGGAATTCTTGGAAGAAGCCTATACAGCTGGAAAAGAGATCTGCCAGTCAATCGAGATGATGCAAAAATAGTGTATCCTTATTTCTCTTGGCCGGCTCCAATGATTAACCAGTTCTCATCCGGAAGTGCCTGTTTGCGGATTCCCGCTATCAGCAATAAGTTTTTAGCCATCGGCAAAAACAATAAAGAAACAAATTATTAAGCTGAATGCTGACAGCTGACCGCTCCACCCAGAAATGATCGATTTACTGATGGACACTAACTGACAATGTCCTCAATGATCTCTCTGACAGCCGGTATCCCGGATATTAGACCGGCGGCCACCTGTCCGGCGGGTAGTACGCCGGCCTCCATGTCCCCTTTAAGCCAGGTGTCTTCCATATTTTCACCGCTTTGGTATGATCCAATGCTTTTGGTTTTTGTATCATCAAATATGCCTTGCCCTCTGTTTGGCGTAATGTTAGATAAAGCGGACTGAAGATATCATAGATTGAGATGTGTGTATATACCCCTGCTTTACGTTTTTCCTCATGCAAAGAAGACAGCCTTACAAGATTTTCTATTGACTTATATATATTGATTTATTGAAATATCAGCCTGTGTGCAGATCAAATAGTTCAAATAAAGGGATCAGGCCTTTAGCACCAATTTGCCGATTCAAGGCCCGACCGGTATTTGTGCCGGCAGATAAACCACAATTAGGAGGTTTCCATGAAATTTTCCTTGCTGCTGTTGATCCTTTCTCAAAAGCTAAAAAAGGCCTCCAAGAAGAACATTGCCTTCAGAAATTACGTCAGCACCATGAGGGCGAAGATCCTCATAAAAACGGCGGACGGCAATCGCGGCAGGCTTTTCATTTTCGACAGGGGAAAGATATCGTCTTTACGTGGAGGGAATCACCAGGATTTCGATGTGGCGCTGATCTGGTCTGATGCGGGCACCGCCTTCAGGGTCATGGCATCAGGGAGCGACGAGGGATCATTCAAGGCTGCGGCCCAGGGCAAACTAAAGGTGGAAGGGACGGCCTACTATGCACAGTGGTTCACCGAGGCCGTGAAACTGATTATTTAGGGAGGATGTCATGGGAGAGCTTTCAGGCGGCCATCTGGTGGCGAGATACCTAAAAGAGGTGGAGGAAATCAGTACGGTGTTTGCCCTGTCAGGCGGGCATATCCAGCAAATCCTTGACGGCTTCATCGAATACGAGATCCGGGCCATCGATGTTCGACACGAACAGGCGGCTGCGATGATGGCCCATGCGTGGTCAATCTACACGGGAAAGCCCGGAGTGTGTTTGGTCACGGCAGGCCCGGGATTCACCAACGCCCTCACAGGCGTGGTTAATGCCTACCTTGATAATGTCCCCCTGGTGGTATTGTGCGGGCGTTCCCCTCTCAGGGATGACATCAAGGGTGCCCTCCAGGAAATGAATCAAGTGGACATGATTAAACCGGTGGTAAAGTGGTATGGCACCTGCTTTGATACAAAGCGCATTCAGGAATACCTTGCCACTGCATTCCGCCATGCCGTGGAGAACAGGCCCGGGCCCGTCTTTCTGGAACTCCCTCCCGATATTCTGAATGTGAAGGTCCCTGAAGAACTCGCTCAAAAACCGGCCCGCGGCGGAAGGAGATTCGCAGTCCATCCGGATGACGAGGCCCTGAAGAAGGCGGCCGATCTCATCAACAATGCGAAGAGACCCATTCTCATCGGCGGAAGCGGATTGGCCTTCAGTGCCTGCGATGAATATCTGAAGACCTTTATTGAGAAGACCGGCATGCCATTCCAGCTCCTTAACAACGGCCGGGGTGTCCTGCCCGACAGTCATCCCCAGTCCATGATGGATGCGGTTTTCCCCTCAATGATGATGGGACTCTCACAGGCAGATGTCATTATCGCCGCAGGAATAAGGTTCAATTGGCTGCTCCAGTTTGGCCAGATTTTTCCCGACGCGAAGTTAGTCCGGATCGACATCGCCCCTCACGAGATCGATCGTAACCGCGCCTCCGATGCGGGGCTGGTAGGCGATGTGGGCTCCGTGCTCGGCCAACTCCTTACTTTGGTCGAAAAACGGGATCATAACGGCTGGTTGACAGACCTGCGTAAGGCCTGCCGTGTTTTCATTGACTCGGAACTCAAGCAACGGGAAAAAGCCACTGACCCCATCCATCCCATTAGGCTTGTGGCACAGATTCAGAAAGTAATCGGGGACGATGCACTCTATGTTGTCGACGGCGGCGATACGAGTTATTTCGGACTGGTGGGGCTACAATCAAGGGAAAGGTCAGGCGTACTGGTCCCTTCAAGCGGTCTCTTAGGTTGCCTTGGCACAGGCATTCCCTATGGAATCGCGGCCAAGCTTGCCCGGCCCGACAAAATAGTCGTAGTCTTGAACGGTGACGGCTCTTTCGGCTTCAATGCAATGGAATTTGATACGGCCGTTCGACACGATATCCCCATTGTGTGCGTCATAAATAACGACTGCGCCTGGGGTATGATCAAGCACGGCCAGGAGATGACGCTCGGAAAGGAAAGGCTCCAGTGTTCAGAGCTGGGTCTCCGACACTACGAAAAGATCGTGGAAGGTTTGGGCGGTCACGGCGAGTTCGTCACCAAGGACGAAGAGATCATCCCGGCGATCGAACGGGCCCTGGCTTCCAACAAGCCCGCCTGCATAAACGTTCTCACCGATCCCACGGTAACGAGCCCAGCTACACTTATGTTCGAGCAGGGGCTAAAGGTGGAGTAAGACAATGAAAGCACTTCTTTTTGATGTGAATGTGCCAAAGTTCCTCATTATCCAGATGCTGAGGCCCTTGAGTTCGAAGTTTTGCTACAGGGGCCCGTTCAAAACAGTGAAACTGGTGGACATTCCCGAGCCCGAACTTCCATCACCCGAATGGGTCAAGATAAGAACTCGGCTCTGCGGCTTCTGCGGAAGCGATATCAATTTGATCCTGTTGAAGGATTCTCCGACAGCCTCGCCTTTCACGTCATTTCCGTGCGTATCGGGACACGAGCTGTGCGGTGAAATAGTTGAGACCGGTCGTGATGTAAAAGCCCTGCATGTCGGTGATCTAGTGACCTTGGCACCCATGCTTAACTGTACTACGCGGGCAATCAAACCGGAGTGCCGGAGCTGCCAGGAGGGGAGACCGGCGAACTGCGAGAACTATGCGGAAGGCGCATTTGCACCCGGCATGTTTACCGGCATTTGCAAGGATATTAACGGAGGTTTCGCGGAGTATGTAGTGGGTCACCAGAGCCAGGTATATCGTGTCCCGTCAAACGTGAGCCCGGAATCGGCCGCCCTCACAGAGCCCCTTGCCGTGGCCCTCCAGGCGGTACTGGACAACATGCCGGACAAACGCGAAAAGGTGCTCCTAATCGGCGGCGGTGTCATCGGTTCGCTATTGATAAAGGCAATTCGCGCTCTGGACATAGGGTGTGACATCACGGTCGCCGAGACTTCGACTTTTCAGGCCGAGCATGCAATGGAATCGGGGGCTGATCGCATTATAAGCGATCAAATCATCGATGCAGCCGCAGGCATCACCGGTGGTCGCGCTTATAAGCCGATGCTGGGACAGAAGATCCTTATGGGCGGATTCGACAAGGTCTACGATACCGTAGGGCACACCCCTACATTGAATAAAGCCCTCCGGGTCACTACCAGAGGGGGTACCATCAGCGTAATAGGGATCGGGAAGAATGTGAAGCTGGATCTGACGTCTCTGTGGCTTAAACTCCAGACGGTTAAGGGATGCTACGGTTACGGTTACAACGATACAAAGACAGGACCGAAGCAGGCCTTCCAGATGGCACTTGAAATGATGGCAGAGGGCAAAATCCAGGTGGAAGATATGCTCACGCATAAGTTCCCGTTAGAAGAATATCCCAAAATGATCGAGGTCAATGTTAACAAGGCTACTGCAAGGGCAATCAAAACAGCCGTGTCTTTTGAGCAATAGATGGCCAATAAACTGTTCATCGAAATTAAAGCTCCCCGCAGCAAGACTTCCGAGAGCTCAATCGAGCCGCTACGGGGAATTCGAGAATTCTCGGCAAGGGGCCGGGCAAGAATTCGGACAGGATAGCAAATGATTCGTCGTTGTACAGAATCTGACTTTGACACCATTTATGAAATCATCAACCATGCGGCTCAGGTATATCATGGGGTGATACCGGATGATTGCTGGCATGAGCCGTACATGAGCCGTGATGAATTGGCCCGAGAAATCCAGGACGGCATAATGTTTTGGGGAGATGAACGGGACGGTCAACTCGCCGGTGTCATGGGAATCCAAGACAAGGGGGATGTTACCCTAATCAGGCATGCATACGTGCGTACGAAGCTCAGAAACCAGGGAATAGGGACAAGGCTTCTTCGCCACCTCGAAAACATGACAGATAACCCGGTTCTGATTGGAACCTGGGCAGACGCATCATGGGCAATTTCCTTCTATCAGGACAAAGGATTCAAACTCGTGACAGAGGAGGAAAAGAATGCATTGCTTGAAAAGTACTGGTCAATATCTAAAAGGCAGGTTGAAACATCCGTCGTATTGGTAAATTCAAAATGGAAAAGAATGAATGTAAATTAACACCTGTTATGTGTTGGCACCGGAAAACTGACAGTCCTTTGCCAGCACCGCAACTTCGACCGGTGACAAAACGGCAAATAGCATAAATCGAATAAATCAAAAGGAGGAATGGCCAATGAATGAAAAACAGTGGGATAAACCACCAGCAATGCAGATTGATCCGCAAAAAACCTATAAAGCGACGATTGAAACCGGCAAAGGCGATATCGAGTTGGAGCTTTATCCCGAATATGCCCCTAAAACAGCCAACAACTTTGTTTTTCTTGCACAAGAGGGTTTCTATGATGGGGTCACTTTCCACAGGGTGATAAGCAACTTTATGATCCAGGGAGGGGACCCTACGGGTACCGGGAGAGGGGGGCCCGGGTACAAGTTTGAAGATGAAGTTGAGGATAACCCGCTGAGGCATGAGGCAGGGGTGATATCGATGGCGAACGCAGGGCCTAACACGAACGGAAGTCAGTTTTTTATTACGCATTCACCTCAGCCACATTTGGATGGCATGCATACGGTGTTCGGCAAGGTAGTCGGCGATCAGGGAATCGTAAACGCTATTCAGCAGGGGGAAAGGATAACGAAAGTGGTTGTGGTTGAGAAATGAGGGCTTCAGTTTTTTAAACAAAAACCCCTGATGGTCATCCTGAGCTCGGGCCCGATTCGATGTTTAACGCCCTGGACGAACGATGTTTTCATGAGCAAGTATGAACGAGAAACACGCAATTAAGATAGCTGATGAACTGAATCTATCACTTGGACAGGTAAAAGCCGCTGCCCGATTACTTGAGGATGGTGACACGGTCCCCTTTATAGCTCGATACAGGAAAGAGGCTACCGGTTCACTGAATGAGGTGGCCATTACTGCGATCCGTGACAAAATGGCTCTGTTTGAGGCCCTGGACAAGCGGAGAGTGAGCATATTGAAATCACTCAGGGAGCAGGAGCTTCTCACTGAAGATCTCGAGGGGAAGATTCTATCCGCTGAGAGCATGACCACCCTGGAAGATCTCTATCTCCCTTACAGGCCGAAACGGCGTACGCGGGCCAAAGCAGCCAAGGAAAAGGGTCTTGAACAATTGGCCAAAATCATCTTTGATCAAAAGGATGAAACTGATCCGGTAAAAGAGGCGGCAGCCTATGTTGACCCCGAAAAAGGAGTTGAAACAGCGGAGCATGCGCTTGCAGGTAGCAGGGACATAATAGCAGAATGGATAAATGAAGATCAGGGGGCACGCGAAAGAATGCGGGCGCTCTATGGACGGAAAGGGGTCATCCGCTCCAGATTAATCCCAGGCAACGAGGTGGAGGGCGCCAAGTTCAAAGATTATTTCGACTGGGAAGAGCCGCTGCATGAAGCACCATCCCACAGAGTTCTTGCAATGCGCCGTGGAGAGAAGGAGGGCTTTATCAACCTCCAAACATGTCCTCCTCAGGATGAAGCGCTGGCACTACTGGAAACATTGTTTGTTAAAGGGAAAAGTGCAGCTTCAAGGGAGGTCAGGGAATCGGTTCATGACTGCTACAAGAGGCTTTTATCTGTTTCAATGGAAACGGAAGCCAGGCTTGAGACTAAAAAACGAGCTGACAGAGAGGCAATAAAGATATTTACAGATAATCTCAGGGAACTCCTCCTTGCACCTCCCCTTGGCCAAAAAAGTGTCATGGCAATAGACCCGGGGATTCGTACCGGCTGTAAGGTAGCATGTCTCGACCCACAGGGTAAACTGCTTCAAACGGATACTATACATCTTTTCAAGTCGGAAGACGCCAAATTATCTTCTGCAGAAACGATCAAGGAATTAGTGGTAGCGTACAAAGTGGAAGCGATAGCAATAGGCAACGGAACTGCCGGAAGAGAAACGCAAGCCTTTATCAATGCTCTTCCGCTCCCGGACAGCATTCCTGTTGTAATGGTCAATGAGAGCGGAGCGTCTGTCTATTCAGCCTCTGAAGCGGCAAGGGAGGAGTTCCCTGATCTGGACGTGACTTACAGAGGAGCGGTATCCATTGGAAGGCGCCTCATGGATCCATTGGCCGAGCTGGTAAAAATTGATCCCAAATCTATTGGTGTCGGCCAATATCAGCATGACGTGAACCCTCAGGCCCTCAAAAGAAGCCTGGATGATGTGGTCACGAGTTGCGTCAATGTTGTGGGAGTGGATGTCAATACGGCCAGTCAGCAGCTTCTCGCATATGTTTCAGGTCTCGGACCACGTTTGGCCAAAAATATCGTGGCCTACCGCGAAGAATTCGGCGCTTTTTCCTCCAGGGAAGAATTTAAAAAGGTTCAACGTCTTGGCCCCAAGGCCTTTGAACAGGCAGCCGGTTTTCTCCGGATAAGGGATGGGCAGAATGCCCTTGATGCCAGCTCGGTTCATCCGGAATCTTACGACATTGTTGAGGCAATGGGTAAGGACCTTGGCATCGGGGTAACTGATCTGCTTGAAAATGACAATATCAGAAAGAAGATTGACTTGAATAGATATGTGACAGACAGGGTGGGGATTCCCACCCTTGCAGATATACTCGCCGAGTTGGCAAAACCCGGGCGCGATCCCCGGGACCAATTTGAAAATATTAACTTCAAGGAGGGTATTGAGAAGATTGAAGATGTCCGGCCTGGCATGAGCCTGCCCGGCGTTGTCACGAATGTTACAGCCTTTGGTGCATTTGTTGATATAGGTGTCCACCAGGATGGCTTGGTGCATATAAGCCAGTTGGCAAACCGATTTGTTAAGGATCCCAACGGGGTGGTCAAGGTCCATCAACATGTAACGGTTAAGGTGCTGGACGTAGATCTTGAAAGAAAACGAATCTCTCTTTCCATGAAACAGGACCCCGGTCAACAGTCGGAAAAAACGCCCGGACTGAAAAGACCGGGAAAGAGTAAACCCGCCCCTTTCAACAATCCCTTCACGAAGACGAAGACATTTGGCAATTAGTCAGAAATGTCTTAATGTTTGTGTTTACCAGGAGGCGTAAATGGTTCGGCATGTGAATCGCAGAAGCAACCATTATTATCCGGAGATCCGGATTTTCTTAACAAGGAAAGCCTATCAGGATTTCAAAGGAGGATCGGGCGGGAGAAAAACCTTTCTCAGATGGATTAAATTGACGGACTCGTAACAGTCTGTCAACAGGCCGAGGGCGCATAAGCCCCGGCCTGGGGTGAGGGTGGAATCATTTGAATTTACTTCAAATGGCGGGGGAGGGGTAGCCCTCCTCCGCCGAGTGAAGCTCCCCGCGCTTCCGCGCGGGGCATCTTCACATCTTCTGCGGAACCCGCCGAAGCAGATCCGCCTTCGCCAAGGCTATGGCGGATACCCTTTTCGCATTCATCCCCGCCCTTCCGGACGGGGCTTTCTGCGAAGGCGGGTAAAAAGGCGCAAAACGAGTTTCAACTAACTTAGCAAGATAGTTTCGGTTACAGTGCCGCAGCGCGGCATCACATAGCTTTTTACGAGGGTATCAAATTGTGAATGACAAAGAAATGAAAAACTCAAAACGGATATCCGACGCAACCATACGTCGAATGTCGGTCTACTACAGGATACTGGATGTTTTGGAATGTACCGGCATAAAGACAGTTTCATCAAAGGGACTGGGTGCCCCTGAAGGTATTTCGGGGAATAAAGTACGTAAGGATCTCAGCAATTTTGGATCATTTGGTGAAAGAGGCACGGGATATGCTGTTTCCTCGCTGAAGATGAATATTGCCAAAATTCTGGGGATAGACCGGAAATGGAATATCGTTCTTATCGGGGCAGTACAATTCAGCACGGTGCTCATAAATTCAGATCTTTTTAAAAAGAGAAATTTTTACATCACCAAAATATTTGATGAAACACGGGAGCAAATTGGCCGGAAAATCAATGATATTACTGTTTTGGATATGGATAACCTTGAAAAAGAAATTGATCCATATACGGATGACCTGGCAATTGTGGCAATTGCACCGCCGGAAGTACAGTCGGTAATCGACCGTCTCAGTAAAGTAGGTTTGAAAGGAATTCTGTACTTTGCAGCTAGACCAATCCATGTGCCCGAAAATATAGTTGTGCGCAACCAGGATATCTCCATTGAACTGGGAACAATAACCTATCACATTACAAATAGTTAAGCCTTTTGAATAATAAGTAAACGGGGAGGGGGGCAAATTGTCCAAGAAATGTGCAATGTCCAGGTCTTTTAATACTCAATGGATTTGGATGACTAAACAACTTATTTAGGAAGCATAATTTGGTATTGCAGTCATGGGAAAGTTAAACGGCACGCAGTTATACGGTTTTAGAAGATTAGTGGCGACCCTGAGGATGGGCCTTAATAAAGAGCTCAAGCGTCTTTCAGTTAAAAAAAAGCTCGCATTGAATTATGTTTCAAAAGAAAGCAAGCTGACCCGTATCGGTAATAAAATCTTCTCCAACACCTTTACCCCCTATTATCCATCTCCGGCATACGACCGTTTTTTGAGAGGAGTTGTTTCTGTTGCTTCCGGCAGGCCTCTTCCGGTAATTACCAATTTTGCCGTTACACCTCAATGTCCCTGTAACTGCTGGCATTGCTCGTTTTCCGATCGTTCTAAGAAGGACGTGCTATCTTTAAACCACCTTAAAACAGCCATCTCGGAAGTACAGGATATGGGTTCATGCGTTATTGGTCTGACCGGCGGGGAACCTCTTTTGCGTAACGACCTTGAGGACATCATCGCCTGTATTGACAACCGGTCCATGCCCGTTATATTTACCACCGGTTACAAATTGACCAGGAAGCGGGTCAGGCGGCTGAAAGAAGCCGGTCTGGAAATCCCCGTGATCAGCCTGGATCATTACAAGGCTGAAATCCACGACAGGGGCAGACGAAGGCAAGGAATGTTTGAATATGCCCTTAATGCCATAAGAGTGTTCCAGGAGGAAGGATTTTACGTGGCAGTGTCGTTTGTTCCGGACAGAAAGCTGGTTGATAATAAGGAAGAAATATTCAAGGTCATTGAATTTTTCCATGAACTGGGAATAAACGACATGCGCCTGACCTCACCGATACTGAGCGGAAAACTAACAGCGCGTCCGGAGGAAATGCTGACCCCGGAAAACGTAAAAACCATATTTGAAATTCAAAAAAAATGCACGAGAACGCCGGGATATCCCGGTGTGTTTGCCTACGACTTCTTTGAAAGTGAGAAATATTACGGATGTGGTGCCGGGTATAACTACATGTTTATCGATTCACAGGGAAACCTATGCCCCTGCGACTTTACCATGATGTCTTTCGGCAATATAATGGAAAAGCCAATAAGGGAAATATGGGAAGAGACCAGCAGACATTTCCGTATTCCCGGCTGTGTCTGTTACGCCAATAAAAGCAATGATCTAATTGCTGCTAGAAAACCGTCTCACTGGCCTCTCAATAAACAGGCAACCAAAGACCTGCTCGATGAATGCCCATCCTACGATGTCAACAGGGTTCCGGAATTTTACAGACGTATGGGTCTGCCGACAAAAAAAGCTGTGTGAAGGAATAATAGTAAAAATGCAAGGTGCTCTTACATGAAACGCTATATTGACCTGACCCACCTGATTGAGGAAGACATGCCGGTTTGGCCCGGGGATCCGCAGCCGGAGATAGGACAGCCCATGACCCTTGGCAAAGACATTTGTACCGTCCAGTCGATCCGATTCAACTGCCATTTAGGCACTCACTTAGATGCGCCGTCCCATTTTATTGAGGGCGGTATAACCGTACA
>CAZENC010000026.1:0-17351 GCA_964513115.1 uncultured Desulfobacteraceae bacterium
GAACTGGGAGAAGAACTGGACAATGAACAACCTGATCTTTTTGTCAAGGAGCTCTGGGAAGGAAAAGCCGAAGATGTGGCCCTCATGATCATGACATCAGGCACTACCGGAGAACCCAAGCTTGTCATGCTGAGCCACGAGAACTTCAATGAGATGGCCCGCAAATGGCTGGAAACCGCACCCATCGGAATAGGGGACAACTGGATCTCCATTACACCTACCGCCTGGATCGTTGACCAGTTGTGGGGAGTAGGAATCACGTTGTCCGGTGGATTGGCCATGAATTTTCCAGAGACCTCTGAAACCGCTGTAGAGGATTTCAGAGAAATTGGTCCCTCTGTCATCGTTACATCTTCCCGGTTCTGGGAAGAGCTCGCTTCCAAGATCAGGGTCAAGATCGCCGATGCCGGGTTTATCAAACGTTCCCTTTATAACTTTTCTCAAAAAATAGGCTTGCAGGTCGTAGATCTGGAATCAGAAAAAAAGCGGATCTCCACTAAGCTGAGATTTTTAAGGTGGCTGACCAACCGTATTGTATCACAGCCCCTCATGGACCGGGTAGGGTGTCTCGGATTCCGTGGAGCTTATACCGGTGGCCATCCCATCAGCCCGGATGTCATCCGGTTTTTCAGGGCCAATGGCCTCAATCTGAAACAGTGCTATGGACTCACAGAGGCCGGCGGCATCTTTCAGGTACAGCCTGACGATGAGGTCAAACTCGAGACAGTGGGCACAGCCCTTCCTCGCACAGAAGTAAAAATCACGGAAGACCAGGAAGTGCTGGTCTCCAGCAAGTCAAACTTCGTGGGCTATTACGAGAACCCGGAGGCCACGGCCGAGGCCCTGAAAGACGGCTGGTTTTATACCGGTGACGCCGGTTATTTTGACGATGACGGACATCTCCTTATTATCGGTAGAAAACAGGATATTATGCGGACAAAGGAAGGCGAGGCATTTTCACCCGACTTTATTGAAACACGACTTAAATTCAGCCCCTATATAAAGGAATCCGTGATTTGGGGGGAAGGGCAGGAATACATCACCGCCTTCATTAACATAGACTTTGGTAACGTGGGCAACTGGGCTGAAGACAGAAAAATCCCCTACACCACTTATACGGACCTCTCCCAGCAGGCGGCTGTTGAGGAATTAATTCAAGGGGAAGTCCGAGGGGTAAACAACCAACTTCCCAAGCCCATGCAACTGGTCAAGATCATCCTGCTTTACAAATTGCTGGATGCGGATGACGAAGAATTGACGAGAACAGGCAAGGTGAGGCGCATGTTTGTCTTTAAACAGTATAAGGACCTTATTGACGCCATGTATTCTGATAAGACTGAACTTCCCGTAACAGGTCAGGTGCTATACAGAGATGGACACGTAGGGACAATTGAAACAACCGTAAAAATATTGACGGTATAGCAAGGAGGCTGATCTTAATATGGAATTTTTCTTTCAACTTCTGGTAAATGGAATATCGCTCGGATTTCTCTATGCCCTTTCCGCATTGGGCTTTGTAATGATTTTTAAGTCAAGCAGCGTCCTCAACTTTGCTCATGGTGAACTCATTGCAATAGGCGCCTTCATGTTTCTTGTGCTTTCTGCCTGGGCCAAGCTACCTATTATTCTCGCCTTCGTCTTAACACTCATAGGAAGCTTTGCCCTCGGTTTTGTAATCGAACGCCTTTTCCTGCGCCCGCTGATAGGGGAAGCGCTTATCGAGGTGATCATGCTGACCGTGGGCCTGGCTGCCATGTTCAAGGGACTAATGCTGTTTATATTCGGCGGTGATATTCATGATTACCCCAAATTTCTGCCGGAAGGTCTTTCAATGCAATGGGGAAACATTCAAATCCCCTCTGTTTACGTGGCAACCTTTATTATCGGCATCCTTTTTCTTATTATATTCGGCCTTTTCTTTAAATATTCTTCACAGGGCATTTATATGAGATCTGTGGCCGACAACCAGCCTGCTGCGCTTTCTTTAGGCGTCCACGTGAAAAGGGTATTCGCCATGTCATGGGCCATTGCAGCCTTGGTCTGTGCCATGAGCGGCATTGTACTGGGCATCATCAACGGAATTAACGTTCACGAATTGAGTTCCATAGGTCTCAAGGTCTTCCCGGTTGTTATACTGGGTGGGCTGGACAGTATTGGCGGGGCAATTATAGGTGGGGTCATTATCGGTCTGCTCGAGACCTTTACGGGCGGGTATATTTCAACTTCTCTGCGGGAGGTCATCCCATACATTGTGCTGGTTATTATTCTGATGGTAAAACCATACGGCCTCTTTGGCCTGGTAGAAATAGAGCGGGTATAAGATCGCTTTGCGATCTTATGAAGCACGGCTTCGCCGCTTTATAAAAATGAAAATCTACACTGCGTAAGGTCGGCCACCGCGGCGACCTGATGAGAATACTTCTCCAAAAACAGTATTATTCGAGAAAGGTAAGCAGAAGAATGCGCAAATTTCAATTCCACCCGTGCGGTGATTTCAAGGAATCCTACAACGAAGAGATCACCATCTTTGAAACAGACTTCGGCAGACTCTGGTTGATAATCGGCCTTGTGCTTCTTTTCGGTGTTATTCCATTTATCAGTAGTCCCTTCATGCTATACGTATTAAATACCATCGGCATTTATGCTATTGCCGCTATAGGCCTCAATCTGCTTATCGGTTATACAGGCCAGATTTCACTCGGCCACGGGGCCTTCTTCGGTGTAGGGGCTTACGCCGGAGCCATTTTGGCCACTAAAGCGGGCTTTCCTTTTATTATAGCCGTACCTGCCGCAGGTCTTATTACTGCGGCCGTTGGCATGGTTTTCGGCCTCCCTTCCGCCCGTCTCAAGCACCTTTATCTCTGCATTGCCACCCTGGCCGGGCAGTTTATTATCGAATATGTTTTTGTACAATGGGGAAGACTTACGGGTGGTGCGGAAGGAATCAGTGTTGTTGGGGCCACCCTGTTTGGAATTGATTTAGGTAATGATCGAACCTTCTACTTCGTAGTATTTGCTTGCCTTACGGCAATGACATGGATAGCGGTCAATCTTGTCAGAACGCGGTACGGCCGCGCCTTTATTGCCATTCGCGATAATGACCGGGCGGCCGAGGGAATGGGAATTCCCATCTTCCCGTACAAGCTACTCTCATTTGCCATAAGCTCCTTTTACGCGGGATTTGCCGGTGCACTCTATGCCTACTACATGATGAGTATCACACCCGAACCCTTTAACCTGTGGCTATCCATTGTATTTATTGCCATGATCATTATCGGGGGCCTGGGAAGCATCCCCGGCTCTATCTTTGGTGCGATCTTTATAGTGACATTGGAAGAGTTACTGAGCCATGGCACTGAATATCTCATGAACGTTGGTGCATCCGCAGGTGTGGGCATTACTATTGCTCCTCTCCGTGAGTTTGTCTTCGGCCTGGCAATTGTCCTGTTTATCATATTTGAGCCAAAGGGCCTTGCAGAGGTCTGGAGAATAGTTAGATCCAGTTTCAGGCTGTGGCCTTTTTCGTACTAGCATATGCAGGAGTATCGGTATCATGGAAAACAACATCAGATTGCTTTTAAATAACATCAGCGTAGTCTACTCTGATGTCATTCAGGTATTGAAAGGCGTATCCCTCACCATAAAAAAAGGACAAATAGTTTCTCTTTTGGGCAGTAACGGAGCAGGAAAAACCACCACCCTCAAGGCAATCTCCGGCTTGCTCAAGCCCGAGAATGGTAAGGTCACTGAAGGATCTATTGAATATGACGGGGAACCGGTCCAAAATTCTTCTCCGGAAGAGATCACGCGAAAAGGCATTATTCAAGTCTTGGAGGGACGACAGGAATTCAAGTACCTAACTGTTGAAGAAAATCTGAGGGTCGGGACCGCCGCCCGCTGGGGAAAGCCATACCAAAAAGACCTGGAGATGGTTTATCACTATTTTCCCGCCCTGCTTGCAAGGAAAAAAAATATGGCAGGATACTGTAGCGGCGGTGAGCTCCAGATGCTCGTGATGGGCAGAGGGCTGATGGCTCAACCCAGGCTTTTACTTCTGGACGAACCTTCACTGGGCCTTGCACCGCTCCTGGTTAAAGAAATATTTCAAATCATCAGACGCGTAAACCAAGAACTGGGGACTACCCTAATGCTCGTTGAGCAAAATGCCAATATGGCCCTCCAGATTGCCCATTATGGTTATGTGATGGAGAATGGTAAAATCGTTATGGAGAGCAATGCAGAAGATCTCCGTGAAAATCCGGATGTGAAGGAGTTTTACTTAGGCACCGCCGCCACAGGGAACCTTAAGTCATATAAGGATGTGAAGTCCTACAAACGCCGCAAACGCTGGCTCTAAGTCACAGACAAATCCATTGCCCTCAAAAGGCTTTTTTGGCCTGGTATTTAGATGGATCCTACCGAATCTTTCCGTACAGAAATCTCATGGCAAGAAGACTCATTTCGCGTTGTCAAACCGGATGAGTTTAAGGCCTTTGGAATTGATCCCTCGGATATCCCTTTAGGCACATTTGCCTCCCTTAAACACCCCTCTAAACTACAGAGCAAATTTGGTGGAAATGCTTATGGATTCGGCCTTTTCGAACTATATGACAGGGCAAATCCAAAGGACATTAAACTGCTCCAATCCACAGTCATGGATGATCCAGAAAGCGTCAGGTTGCACTTCAAAGAACTCAACGAAATCTATGAAAAAATCGGATTATTAGTTAGATTTTCAAGCCTGGGAAAGCCCTATTATCTGATCCCGGTTCACCTCGTGTCCGATACACTAAGCCACGTCAAGTCCAAGATTGACGAGATTACAAAAATCGTTGGGTTTCACCGAAAAAAGTTTTTTAAGGAACATCACGATATCGGCTTGATAACACGCCAGGATGACCTAATTGCCCATGAACTGACCTTGCGGTTTAAGGAACATCGCTTTGAAATCATAGACTCCCTTGAAAAACTTCGAAATATCAATAAAACCATGGACATAGTCATTTTTACGTGGGATCTGTTCGAAATAGTATTGGATGAAAGATTCAGCCCACTTTCACGTGAGATACTTAACAAGAAACGCCTGGATCAATATGTAGTATATATCCTATGGAAGCTTTACAACTTGCTGAAGCCGGATGGTGAAGTCTTTATTATTGCCAGCCATCGTGCCCCTAAGACCAATCGTGTCACAAAGGTCAAATTCAAAACAGAGCAGGAAGAGAAAAATTTTGCCCTGTTTACCCATATCTTCAAAACAAAGAAAAAATACCACATAAGAAACCGCGCATTACAGGTTAACATTTTCGATTTCCGGAAGTATATGAGCGACTTTTATGTGGAAGAAAAAGTCATAAACAAACTCCTCGGTGGAAGGCGGTTGGAGGATATGACTCTCAGACAGATAAACAACCTCCCCTATATCGATTATCAACTTACCGATTGGCCTTTCTTAAGTAACCAGGAAAGAATCTGGTCCAGACTTCTTCCAATTTATTTTGACAAGATACGCTTAAGAGCTGTGGTTCCTCAATCGGTAAAAAAAGACTGGGAAGAAAGATTTTCTTTCACTGACTACACTCCAGATTACATGATGATTTACCTCGGACAGAAGAAACCCTTGAAAACAACAACAGCTCATGTGAAGCGGGATGTAATGGAATCAAGACTTACCGGCTGCCCCATAGAGCTTTTAGCCGATTACAGAAATTCGTTCGAATATGTGATTAAAACCCTTAGTGTCCTACAAAAAATAAAAAATGGAGGCTATGAGGGCTTGCCACAAATCTTCTTGGAAAGACTGACTCAACCCCTTAAAACCAAAAATCAAAGATTCAGTTCCCTTAATCATGTCATCAAGCTGATAACCAAGATCAAAAAACTCGAAAGGATAAGTGATTATCTCAATCCGGACAAGATTGAGGGATTAAAGACACGGGCTATTGAAAACCTGGAAGTCCTGACTTTCTTCGGGTTTAACCATGATGATTTAAAGGAGATTCTCTATATCGTCCTGGGCCACACACCTATGGGACGGATCATATCCGGGAAAATCAATGAAAGGGCCTTAAAACCGGTTTCAGACCTGGCCCGCACCTATGAACCTCAACAGGCCCTTAATCTTCTCCGTTACTGCCTGTTAATGACCATGGCGGAAACACAGGCGACCAGAAGATCCGAGTTGAGCCAGGAAGAGCTTGCCGAGCTTTTCGATCTCTACGAATCCACCGTTAGGATTGTCACCAATCGAGAACTGGACTGGGACAGGCTTCTTGACGAAAAAATATCAGCTATGGGGGGCATACATAACAGGATCGTCCGAAAGCTTCTCAAAATGATGAATCACTTTGAATTCCTCGATAACTGGGCTGAGCTGAAGTACAAGGGCAAGATGGAAAAAGAAGCCCTGGCTGACTATGATGATCGAAGGCTGTCGAGGATAGAAAATGTAATAAGACTTGTGACGACAGTCGAACAGTTTGAAGAGATGTACCTTAAATTCGATCCGTTACAGCTACCTGCGTTTTATAGAAAATTTCTTGCCATCGAGTTCCACGGTACCGGCCATCTTTTTGAAAGAATGGACAGCCGGCACGTGTTTACACTGCTCTGGATCACCGTCAGCTTGGCTCGTGGTGAGGTAATCAACTTTAACCCCATTCTTGCTGATTTGGGGACCTCTGAAAGAGAAAACCGGGTTAGAAAAGTAGAAAAAGAGGCCGGAGCCATTAATATTAATTACCTTTATCACGCGGTCCTGAGACAATTCAGTGAACAGCTTTATAAGAATGGGACTTCCTTCATTATGGATACCGGCTTCCAGCTCAAGGTGGATCAGGACACTCAGGCCCTTGAAATAGCCTATTTAGATATGGATAAAAATATTGAAGACTTAGGAACATTATCAAGCCGTTTTGCTAAGTCATCGGTATCAGAAATTCCGGTTGAAGACCTGAATAAATTGGAGGTGCTTTTTTCTAATCTGGAAATCTTCTACCAAAGCCATCTAAGATTTCTTAAGCAGGCAGATTCAAAATTGAAGCTGCCTGCAAGACAAAAACGGTGGTTTAAGGGGGTTCAAGGCCAGAGGGAATATTTGAGATCCAACTTCACGGACGTCATTTTTCGTCCTGAATACATATATACTGATCTTGACCTGCTTTCTCAACATGCACCGTCCATTCTGAAGTTTATCATCCCTGAATTAGGGGCCCTTCAGGACCTGGATCTGTCCTGGCATCTTTATCTGACATCTCCCGTCATTCACTATATTATTACAGCCACAAAGAAGCTTCAGGCCCTGGTCAGACATGACAAGGAAAGCTTTCAGGACACCCAATTCCTGTACAGGTTGGCCCAAAGAGAATTCGGGCCCATGGCCACAGGCATCGTGGGTGTGAGCGAATCTCAGATAGAAGACCTGGAGAAAATTCTGGAACATCTGAGCCACAATCGCCCCTTGTTTGATGCTTTGATCAAATCGTTCATATTCCAGGATATCGGTAGAGTGCCTGCACTGCGAGAGAAATACAGGAGTATCATAAACCCGGCAGGTCTTGCCTCTTCGGGAGCACTATTCCTGGAAAAAGAAAAGATTGGCAAAAGATATAATCTTGACAAAAAAGAAAAGGATTATCTGATTTTCTTAGTTAAATATCACAGTCTAATGCACCATATTGTCCGGGGTGAACTATCCTTCTTTACGTTACAAGAGGTACTCGACACCCGGGACAAAAATCTTTTCGATGCCTTCTTTTTGCTTTCATTTATTATGCTGTCTTCCATCAGGGAGGACCTCATTCTGGAGGATCTTGCCGGACAACTATTTCAGATAAGGGCCCTGGGTCAAAAAATAATTGACCGCGAAACCATTTTTGAAGAACAACTTGATGAAGTTTTTGCCCGGAGAGGACGCCTGTTCTACGCCCTTGAAGCCTATCAAATGAAGGGGCTCCCCGACGGTGTCCCCTCGGTCCGTCATCTGAAATCCAACGAGTTGGAAAAACTTGCTAAATCAAAATGTATACGCTCCGGAAAAATGATCTTCGCACTTGAACGCCTTTTCAGATTGCGGGGTATTAGGTATGTTGAATTTCTCGATCTTGTAAACCTCATGCTAAAGGTCCCCCTTAAGTTCATTTACAAAGAGCGAAAGTTTTCAAGCATCGGATATTCCACATTTGAAAAGGAGGTATACGAGGCCTTTCGTATTTACAATACGCTCCAGAATCTGGCGGAAAAGATAAGGCATTTTGTCCTGAACCAGCTCGTTGGTGACAAGATAAGAATTTACGGATATGAGAAGATAAGTGGTTATCTGAGTTACAAGAATCAAATAAAACTCCTTTTGATAGGGCTGAGGGGGGCTAACAAATTCAAGCCAAACAGCATACCGATTTGCCTCAATTTCCTAGGTATGTGTGAAGAAATTGACAAGCGATATGAGGCACTTAATCATTACCTGAATGCACTATCCATGGAAAAAATCTGGTCAAGTAAAAACCACCTGAACCAGCTATTCAAGGCCAAAATTGGTCTCCTCCTAAAAAAGGAGGAATTCCCGAACGTGCTTTCCATTAATTTCCGGGATCCTATCAATATTTCCCAAAAGATATCCCATATGCTTACAATTAACAATGTTGACCAGCTTAAAAACTACTTCCACCACAGCCTGCAATCCTTACGGAAACATCCCTTCTATACTGAGGATTATGGCCTGGAACTTGAAAGTATGTACGAAAAAAGGCTCACAGAAATTACGGACAATTTATTAAATCAAACAAAAAAACAGATGGATCTTATCAAAGACTTCAAGGAACTTCACAATTTGGTACATGAGCTCCTTGACCAGTCCTTGGATATAGGCCTTTCCGATGACCAAAAGCACAGGCTGAATGATCTCTACGAATTAAGAAAGGATAGCCTAAAAAGTGAAAAACTCGCTGAAATTGACGGCATCCTTAAAACTATCAGCGATGCTGATGAACTCAAAGACTACTGGGATAGTATTAAATGGTATTTACAGGGCAATCGCCGATTCTTTGGTAAAGAATTTGAAAACCTTATTTCCGGAAAATTTGATGAATTGAGACTCAAGATAAATGGGGGTACCACTTGACCAAACCGAACAAATTCTCGATTATCTTCTTTCGGTAATTTACTCTTAGCCTTTCAGTTTTTGCCAGCGGATTTCCGTGAAGCGGTTTTTTTATCCGGGCCTTTCACAGCTCGGTCCAGGATATAATGATAGTTGTACTTGTCGTTTCTTTCATATTTCGCCAGGTGCATTACATCCGTATTAACATTAAAAGGCTCCTCAAGTGATTTTAGCCATTTTGAAATCTCTTCGCTCACACCTAAAATTCTCTCAGGCAGAGACATTGTTTTCGGAAGAGTTATTATCTTATGTTCAGTCATTTTGATCTCTTTCTTTTTCCAGCATGAATATTGTTATTTTTTTTAATATAAGTACTTTTGACAATTTTTCCACCGTGGCATGTTCATTTTTTTTGATAATCCATAAAAATTGCATTGCGCCTTTTTGCAAACCCCTGATATTCCCTTGAAAAAAGAATGGCCCACCTTCCCAGGGCCTGGTTGGCTCCTGCCACACTTCAATTCAACCTTAAATGTTTGTTTTCGTGCGTAGACGTTCGTTAAATTGTATTTACTATTTTAAAAATTTTAAAAGGTATAAAAATACATTAAAGCAGTTTTATTTTAGTAATATATATAATTTTATAGTTTTATTAATCTTTGTCTATTTAGAACCCAAAAGCCCTGCCAAATGAATGGCAGGGCTTTAAAACAAGAGGCTATTTATGAAACCGCTCGCAGTTTTCCTTCTAATCTGAAGGGAATTACTCTTTCTGGAAGTATTGTAACAATAATTCCTTGGTCTTTACCACATTCATATTCAGGCCCAACTCTTTCCTATCAAATCCCATGGCCAAACCAAGGACCTGTGTTAGATACAAGACCGGAAGATTATAGGTCGTATCGTATTCCGATTCGATACTTCTCTGGTTGTCGTCAAACATTACCGAACAAAACGGACACACAAGGCACATTGCATTTGCATCGGTCTTGGAAATATCATCAAGCTTTTCTTTTGCTACAGATAATGCCACATCTTCCACTACCGGGAGCACCGGCCCCCCGCAGCAGCGCTTTTTTCCATGATAATCAACAATTTTTGCACCGGTCAAGGCCACAAGTGTCTCAATTGATTTTGGATCCTCAACATGATCCGAACCATCATATATTTCCGAAGGCTTCAGATAATGGCATCCATAGTGAGCGGCTATTCTCAAATCACTTAAATCTCTTACAAGATGCTCCCTTATTTTCTCCTCTCCTACTTCATTAAGCAAAATATGGGCAAAATGCTTCACCCTGACACCGCCTCCATATTCCACCCCCGCCTTTGATAACACCTTGTTAATCTCTTCTCTTTTTGGTCCATCCTCGCAAAGTTCGTTTGCAACTTCGGTCAATTGAGACAAGCAGGAACTGCACAAAACACATATGTCCAGATTGTTTCTTTCTGCCAAGGCGAGATTGTAGGCTCCCATGACCTCCGCAGCCTTTATATCACTTGCCTTCATGGGAAACCCACAGCAGACAAATTCCTCAACGTCCACAAACTCAACACCCACGGTTTCCGCAACCTTTCTTGCCGATAGCTCGTAATTTCTCGATCTTGCCGGAATTGTGCAACCTAAGTATAATGCGTATTTCATAGATAAATTCCAGAACTATTGATTGACCATTGTCAGTTGCTTGCCACCCGTTTTTAAATCATCACTTTTACGAAACCATTACTCTGGAAACAGCTTTTTTACCACGTCGCAGGTAATCGGTATTGGTGGCAGACCGGCCTTATTCCGCTTTTTATTGTCAAAATCATCCAGGGGGTAAATGCGTCCTTCACCCTTTATCAAATCCCGCTGAGCCCGTATCCCGGATGGCATATTACCCTCTTTCACGGCCAGATTCTTCAAAAGTGTCATAAACTCAGTAATGCTGACTCCCTGTGGACACCTCTCCTGGCAGGTGTAACAGCTCGAACAGAGCCACAGGAAGTCGCTCTTTAGAACCTCTTCCTTGAGGCCATACAGTGCCATTCTGATAATCTTTACCGGGTTAAATGTATCGTTCACAGCGGATATGGGGCAGCTTGCCGTACAGTTACGACAACTAAAACAGGCCGAAATATTTTCACCGCCTGGCTGACTGGCCAGTTCCTTCCTGAAATTCGGATCTGCCCTTTTCAGGTTAATGCTTCCCATTAAAATCCCCTTTTATGACAAAAAAGATTGCTTTGTAACTACATTATAACTATAATATAGCTTGTTTGCAATAAAAAATCCATAAAAAATGATGCTTTAAATGCTTGAAGTACATAACTACTGGTTTTAAAATCACACTGGACTCTTTAAATATTACCAAAAGGATACACCATGCCTGAAGATGTAAGAGGATCTGTCCTGGTGGTGGGCGCAGGAATTGCCGGTATGCAATCTGCTCTTGATTTAGCAGACTCCGGATATTACGTCTACCTGCTTGAACAAAGCCCTGCCATAGGTGGTGTCATGGCTCAACTGGATAAAACATTCCCGACAAACGATTGTGCAATGTGAATCATCTCGCCTAAACTGGTCGAGGTCGGCCGGCATTTAAACATAGAGATCATCACTTACGCAGATCTTGAATCCGTCGAAGGTTCTCCCGGAAACTTCAAGGTAAAAATAAAAAAAAGGGCTCGCAGCATAAACATGAATCTCTGTACTGGATGCGGGAGCTGTGTTGAAAACTGTCCTGTCACCAACCAACCAATCAGCTTCAAGCAACAGTAGCTTGGATTATATCTACGCCGGTCCATATTATTGCAGTAGGGGGATATTGATATGAATCAGGTAAATTCGTTGACATCCGAACAACCTGAAAAAATCGATTACATGGAACTCGACAAAATAATCGAAGTACAATTCAACAACGACCAAGAAAACCTAATTATGATCCTTCAGGCTATCCAAGGGCGCTATAATTACCTTCCCCACCCTGCCCTAACGTATCTTTCTGAAAAAATGGCTGTTCCGCTCAGCCGCATATATGGTGTGGGGACCTTTTATAGTACCTTCAGCCTTGAACCAAGAGGCAAGAATATCATATCCATCTGTCTGGGCACCGCCTGTCATGTCAGGGGTGCTGAAAGGGTACGCGAAAGAATTGAGGAAACTTTACACATAGGTGAAGGCCAAACCACTGAGGACAGACAATTTACCCTGGAATCGGTGCGTTGTATCGGTTGCTGCAGCCTTGGACCGGTTGTAAAAATTAATGAAGATATTCACGGGAGGATAGGCCCTGATAAAGTAAAAAAGATCTTAAGCAAATATCGAGAAGAATAGAACACGAGGCAGGAACCATGAAAATCCAGTCTTTAAAAAACTTAAAAAAAATACGCCGGGAATATAACAAAAAACTGTATTACCCTGATGCTACCAGGGTTAATATTGGGATGGCCTCGTGCGGCATCGCTGCTGGTGCACGGGCATCATCAGAGAAGGCAATCAAGAAGTTCCCTGGGGACAATGGCATTCAAATTCGCCAAACGGGGTGTATAGGTTTCTGTGAAGAAGAACCTTTGGTTGAAATAGTCGGAAACGGCAAGCCAAGAGTTATTTATAGACACATTACCGAAGATAAAATCTGCGATGTAATCCAAGACTATATTGAAGACAAGTTTGACAAAAAGTTGATCCTTGGACAAATGCGTGATCCTCGCTCGTTATTGGAGGATAATATTAAAAACCCTGTCAGTGAAGTGCCCCTGTTAGAAGGGATTCCTTTCTTAGAAGACATCCCGTTTTATAGCAAACAAACAAAGATCGCCTTGCGCAATTGTGGGTATATTAATCCAGATAGCATTGAAGAGTATATCGCAAGGGGTGGTTATTTTGCTTTTTTCAAGGCCCTTACAGAGATCGAACCTGAAAAGATCATTCGTATCATTAAAAAATCGGGGTTGAGAGGGCGTGGCGGTGGCGGTTTTCCAACAGGGCTTAAGTGGCAGAGCTGTTCAGAGCACGACGGTGATAAATATGTCATATGCAATGCGGACGAAGGTGACCCTGGCGCCTATATGGATAGAAGTATTTTAGAAGGAGATCCTCACAGTGTCCTTGAGGGTATCTTAATTGCCGCTCTGGCCATTGGTTCTAATCAAGGATTTATCTATGTTCGCAATGAGTATCCGTTAGCTGTGAAACGCTTGGTTACCGCAATCAAGCAAGCGACAGCTTACGGATTGATCGGGGAAAATATTGTCGGTTCTGATTTCAGCTTTAAGATCAAAATATCGACTGGTGCAGGAGCTTTTGTATGTGGTGAATCTACAGCATTAATGGCCTCTCTGGAGGGTAGGGTAGGCAGACCGAGGGCCAAATATGTTCACACAATAGAAAAAGGGTTCAGGGATAATCCCTCAAACCTGAATAATGTGGAAACCTATGCCAATGTCCCGGCCATCCTTCTAAAAGGTGCTGAATGGTACACAACCATGGGGACAGAGCATAGCAAAGGAACAAAGGTTTTCAGTCTTGTGGGCAAAATAAAGAATACCGGCTTGGTAGAAGTGCCCATGGGGATTTCGCTCTCAGATATTGTCTTCAGCATTGGGAACGGCATTCCCAAGAAAAAAAAGTTCAAGGCCGTCCAGACGGGCGGTCCCTCAGGGGGTTGTATCCCGGAGAACCTCCTCGATCTACCCGTAGACTACCAGAAGCTGGCCGAGGTTGGATCCATCATGGGATCAGGCGGCATGATAGTTATGGATCAGGACACCTGCATGGTGGATGTGGCTCGTTACTTTCTGGATTTCCTCAAAGAAGAATCCTGTGGCCAATGCAACCCCTGCCGGGAAGGAATCAAACGGATGTTGGAAATCCTGACCGATATCTGTGAAGGACAAGGTAAAGAAGGAGATATCGAACTACTTGAAGAACTCGGTTGGATGGTCCGGAAATTTTCCCTGTGCGGTTTGGGAACCTCAGCCCCCAACCCTGTACTGACAACAATACGCTATTTCCGCGATGAATATGAGGCCCATATTAGAGACAAAAAATGCCCCGCAGGGGTTTGTAAGGCCCTTTTCCATTATGAGATTGATGAGAAAATCTGCAACGGATGTCATCTGTGCGCGCTCAAATGTCCACAGGAGGCTATAACCGGTGGAAAAAAGGAACTCCATAAAATTGATCAGGATAAGTGTATCAAATGCAGCATCTGTTATGATGCGTGCAAGTTTAGTGCAGTTGTCGTTAAGTAATATTATGGATGAGGGATGGGGGATTTGAAGGATTGAGGGATTTATTATTAATTCCTAAATGATTAACTCCCGAAGGGATACCTTATGATCACTTTCAAGCTCAATGGTGAAGAAGTTCAGGGTGAAGAAGGGCAATATATCATTCAGGTCGCCCAAAAATACGGGGTCGAAATTCCAACCCTGTGCTATCACAAGGCTCTGGAACCGGCCGGTATGTGCCGTCTCTGTACCGTAGAGCTCTTCGATGGCCGCAGAACCCGTTTCGTCACATCATGTAATTATCCCATATGGGAAGGTATGGAGGTCTTTACGGACACTGATGCGGTTCACGAAGGCCGCAAACTTATTGTGGAACTTTTACTTGCCCGGTGCCCGGATGTGCCCATTATCAAGAAACTGGCAGAGAAATATGGGATCAAAGATCCACGTTTCATAAAAGAAGATAATGATTGTATCCTCTGCGGACTTTGTGTCCGCATTTGCGAAAAAATGGGAAACAGTGCTCTGAGTTTTTCCGGGCGGGGCGTGGACATGAAAGTGGATACCCCATTTCATGTTCAGACCGATATATGCATGGCCTGTGGCGCCTGCGCCTCTGTTTGCCCTACCGGCCATATCAAACTCGAAGACATAACCATACACACTGTTAAGCCCATCCCATCCGAATATAATATGGGTCTAAATGGCCGAAAACCCATATATGTGCCATATGCCCAGGCCATACCCAACACCCCGGTTATTGACCGTAGTAGATGTATGCATTTCATGACCGGCGGCTGTCAGATATGTTCCGAATTCTGCGGAGTTAACGCCATTGATTATTCTCAGCCAGATGAAACTATCGAATTAGAAGTAGGTTCCATTATTTTGGCCCCTGGGTTTCAGCCATTTGATCCCTCCGGATATGAGGCCTACAGTTACATGAAAAGCCCGAACATCATCACTTCAATGGAATTTGAAAGGATCCTGTCCTCCACAGGACCCACTATGGGACATCTGGTCAGGATGTCCGATCATAAAGAGCCCAAGAAAATCGCTTGGCTACAGTGCGTCGGCTCAAGGGACGTCCACCGGTGTGACCACGGCTATTGTTCCTCGGTATGCTGCATGTATGCAATCAAGGAGGCAGTGATAGCAAAGGAACACGCAGGAGATGATCTGGACTGCGCCATTTTCTTCATGGATATGCGCACACACGGGAAGGAATTTGAGAGGTTCTATAATGATGCCAAAGACAAACACGGGGTCCGCTTCATTCGCTCAAGGGTTCCCACGGTCGAATATGTTCAAGGCAGCGATGATCTAACAATCCCCTATGTCGACGAAAAGGGAGACGTCGTTGAAGAAAGTTTTGACATGGTGGTTCTTTCAGTGGGGATGGAAACACCTCCTGAAGTGCTGGAACTTGCCGAAAATCTCGATATAGATGTGACTGAAGGGGGTTTCTGCCAAACCGACTCATTTCATCCTGTAAACACATCAAGAGAAGGAATTTATGTGTGTGGCGCCTTCCAGGGCCCCAAAGACATTCCCCAGTCGGTAATTGAATCCAGCTCAGCAGCGGCAGAGGCGGGGGCTCTCTTAAGCAAGGCAAGGAACACCCTGACTAGAGAAAAGAAAATCCCTGAAGAAAGGCAAATACAAGGTGAAAGACCACGTATCGGAGTATTCGTTTGCCACTGCGGCATCAATATCGGAGGTGTAGTTGACGTTCCCGGCGTACGGGATTATGCGGCATCTCTCCCATACGTAGAGTACGTTACGGACAATCTGTTCACCTGCTCCACTGACACCCAGGACACCATTACCCAGGTTATCAGGGAAGAAAACCTCAATCGGATCGTTGTGGCTGCCTGTACACCAAAGACCCATGAACCCCTGTTCCAGGAAACTCTGGTAGCCGCGGGGTTAAACAAATATCTTTTCGAGATGACCAATATCAGGAACCAGGACTCGTGGGTCCATAAAGACGACCCAGAGACAGCGACCGAAAAGGCCAAAGACCTGGTGAGAATGGCAGTAGCCAAGGTTGCCCTGATGGAGCCCCTCAGTGAAACCGAGCTTGATATCAATCAGAAGGCCCTTGTTATAGGCGGCGGCATTTCCGGCATGGCAGCTGCAAAAAGCCTGTCCGATCAAGGCTACCAGGTGCATCTTGTTGAACGATCTGCCCACTTGGGAGGCCAGGCACGCAATCTGTTCAGGACCTGGAAGGGAGAAGACGTGCAAAAAAATCTGGCAGATCTCATTATGTCAGTTGAAACGGATAGCAAGATAAAAATACACATAGACACTGAATTGACCAATGTAGACGGATTTGTCGGGAACTTCAAGACAACCCTTTCATCCGCTGGAAAGGAAGAGACTGTTGAGCATGGGATTGTGGTGATTGCCACAGGAGCTAATGAATCAAGGCCGGATGAATACCTTTACGCGGAGGACCCGAGGGTTGTGACCCATCTGGAACTTGATCAAAAATTCATTAGTAATGAGGACTCCCTGAAAGCCGTAAATACGGCGGTTTTCATCCAGTGTGTGGGCTCAAGAGAACCTGATCGACCATATTGTTCCAGGGTCTGCTGTACCCATGCCATAGAAAGTGCGCTTCATCTAAAAGAGCTAAACCCGGACATGAACATTTATATCCTTTACCGTGACATAAGGACATACGGCGAAAGGGAGTACCTATACAGAAAAGCCCGCCTCGCCGGTATTATGTTCATACGCTTTTCAGTAGATGAAAAACCAAGGGTATCAAAAGATAATGACGCTCTAAGTATAGAACTCTGGGATCCGATCCTTGAAGAGACAGTTGTAATAAATCCTGAGCTTGTTGTCTTGGCAGCTGCCATTGTGCCTTACCAGGACAAAATGCTTTCCAGGCTTTTCAAGGTATCGGTAAACGATGACGGGTTTTTTATTGAAAAACATGCAAAGCTGGGTCCTTCAGAGTTTTCTACGGATGGCGTGTTTCTCTGCGGCATGGCGCACTATCCAAAGTCCATAGATGAATCCATTG